>NZ_JBHTIZ010000045.1:0-122285 GCF_042677265.1 Flavobacterium myungsuense
ACTTCAAGATACTGAATTTCAGTATCTTGAGCAATATCTAATCAGTATTTTTTACTTCAAATAATTACACCCAACGGGTTAATTACAACTAATTAAGAGCTGAAATTTATATAATAAACAATTTAATAGAGTGCAATTTAGATTGAATTCTAAAAACATCAAAGACTTTAAGTGAGTTTTTATTAATTTTAGAATTGAAAATTATTTCAAATCGCAAGATAATTAGTTGTTTTTTATATCTTTAAGATTTAGAATGTTAGTTTTACTATTGAATTTAAGTTTAAAATCTCTTTTTAAAATCAGTATTAAAATGTAACTTTTCTAACCTATGCACAGTACTATTCTAAATTATAATTTTTAAAAAAAATGTTGTTTTTCAAAAGCCTTCAAAAACACCAAGTCCAAATAAGGCAAAATCATATTTTACAGGATCGATTGGGTCAAGAAATCGAAGGTTTTTATCTAATTCGGCAAGTGCTTTTCCGTCATTTTGTTTTCGATTTAACAATCCTAATTTTCGGGCAACATTGCCAGAATGAACATCTAAAGGGCAGGAAAGTAGGGCAGGCGAAATAGATTTCCAAATGCCTAAGTCGACTCCTTTATTGTCTTGTCGAACCATCCAGCGCAAAAACATATTGATGCGTTTTGCTGCTGAATTATTTAGAGGGTCGGAAATGTGTTTTTGGGTACGGTTTTGATGTGGGACTTCAAAAAATAGTTTTTTAAATTCATGTATGCTTTTTTGTAAACTGTTATTTTCCTGATGGCTTGAAAATACATTTTCTAGACCATAATGATTTGAATAAATATGTTGTAATCCTTTTATAAATGTAAAAAAGTCATCACCATTAAAAGTACGATGCGCAAAATGTTCCAATCGTTCTAGATCATTTTCGTTGTGTGACATCACAAAATCATAAGGTGCATTCCCCATTAGATTAATCATTTTATGAGCATTTTTTATAATCATTTTGCGATTGCCCCAAGAAATGGTTGCACTCAAAAAACCTGCAATCTCAATGTCTTCTTTTTGAGTAAATAGATGCGGAATTTGTACAGGATCACTTTCAATAAAATTAGTATTATTGTATAAAATTACTTTTTCATCTAGGAATGATTTTAATTCTTTACTATTCATTTGGATTTACTTTTTTAGTGTAAAATCCATCTTTCAAATGATGGGTTCGCATTTGTGGTTTAATGTTGTAATGTTTTTCGAAAAAATCAATTTGTGTCTTATTTACACATGGTAAATCGCCATCTCCACTTCCCCAAAAAAAATCATTCTCTACAGGAGAATTAAAGATTAAATTGCCTGTTTTTATTTTTTCATATGGCGTGTTGAATTTTGTGTTTTTATAAGGGTAGATACTATTATTAAAAGAAAAAGTACTCATTTCTAACATAAAATTGTTATTGGAAAAACGATTTAAATTTATCGGGATAAATACAATAATCAACATTGGAATTAAAGAAATCAATAAAAAAAGAGTAATAATTTTTCTTCTATTTATAAAACAAGCTAAGCAAAATAGTGAGAAGAACAACACAAAATTCATAAAAAAACGATACTGTGGAGATGTAGCGAAAAGAATACAAAGTTGAATTGTCATCACAGTATATAGCATCCAAAGGGCTTTCTTATTTAGGAATTTATAGATAAGTAACGGACAAATTACTATTAAAAAAATGCTTATTTTATTAAACAAACCATTCAATTTAGGCAATGACAACCATCTTATAAATAAATCAAATGTAGACATTGCGTTGAACTGTTCATCACTCAGAAAATAGCCATAATAATTTTTTAGTTGTTTATAATATAGCGTTTCAACAGTATCTGAAATAGTATAATCTAATGCAAATAAAGGAGGTAATTTAGAAGGAAAAATTAGCGACCCACTAATAATAATATTCTTCGTAAAGAAAAGCAATAAAATAAGTATTGAAAATACAATTGAAAAAATAAGTTTTTTAGAAATGAACTTAAAATTTCTGAACAATAATAGTATTGGAATTAGAACAAAAGTCAGAGTAGTATTTTTAATATACAGTAAAAACAGAATTAAGATTACCAACAAATTAAATGTTTCGATAGTAGTTTTTTTATAATTTTCTAGAAAGTAAAAGCTAATTATGAATGAAAAAATGTATACCGCTATATCTGGTGATGGCGCACTTATAAATTGAAAAAAATATATATTAGCTAACGGAAGTAGCCCAACAATTAAGTAGGTTTTGTTTCTAGATTCGTAATAATCATTTAGCTTTTGAATGGCAAAAATATTACCTAACAACAAACAAAAGCCACTTAAATCATTCAAATTTTTGAATAAAAATGAAAAATTAAATGCACTTTGCGTAATATGCCAACCGCTTTGTTGTCCTAAGAACAAATGTAAATTTACCAGTCCTTTTACAAATCCGTATTCGTTTAACCATTTGATAGTTTGTATGTAATAAGATTCATTATCAATTACATAAGGTATCGAAGCGCATTGTGCAATTATTAAAAAAAAACTTGTAATTAAAAAAAGCTTTAAAAACTTACCGAGTTGTTTTAATTCATTAAAAAATGTCTTGTAAATAGAAAGAATTAATGCTCTATATTTTATGAATACAAAGCAATTTATTATGAATATAAAAAAGTAAAATTCAACATTTATTCTTCCAAAAATTGCCCAAATACTTGCTAAAATAGTTACTGAAAACAGCCCTAAAATAGAAGTAATTACAAAATTTTTATTTTTTAAACCAGCTATTTTATCAAAACCAAAACCCAAATTGATTGAGGTAAACATAATGTATATCCATGATAAAATAATTAGTAGCATTTGGTTTACCTATTTGAAATCATTCCATCAACCATTATCAGTTTTCTGTCGGCCATGTTTGCTAATTCTTCATTATGAGTTACAATAACAAAGGTTTGATCAAACTCATCCCGTAATTTAAAAAACAATTGATGTAAATTTTCTGCTGATGCAGTGTCTAAATTACCTGATGGTTCGTCTGCAAAAATAACTGAGGGTTTGTTAATTAATGCTCTTGCAACAGCCACACGCTGCTGTTCACCACCTGACAGTTCATTAGGTTTGTGATGTATTCTATCAGACAAACCTAAATACGATAATATTTTTTTGGCTTCAGGTTCGGTTTCAGAACTACTTTTCCCGGCAATATAAGCGGGAATACAAACGTTTTCTAGTGCCGTAAATTCAGGTAAAAGTTGATGAAATTGAAAAATAAATCCTAAGTTTAAATTTCTAAACCTTGATAAGGTTTTGTCATTCATGTTTAGGATGTTTTCATTATTAATAAATAGTTCTATTCCATCAACTAATGAAGGCTGGTCTAGTGTTCCTAAAATATGTAATAAAGTTGTTTTACCAGCTCCTGATGCTCCTACAATTGAAACTATTTCTCCTTTTTTAATATTTAAATCTACTCCTTTTAGAACATGCAATTGATCGTAATACTTATGTATATTTTTTGCTTGTATCATTTGTAAATATGGTTTACACAAAGAAACAAAGTTTTTTATTAAATAGCATAAGCAATATCTATTTATATGCGCCTATTCGGTATATAAGTATTGCTTCATAATAATCTTTAAAAAAAATGTTAGCAAAACGTATCATTGTGTTTAATTTTATTGTAAATTTGTTAAACAAAATTAAAGTTTGTATTTATAATGACAAGTACTATTAATTTATTAAATAATAATCGACCAACTCAAGAATCGGCCATTTTTGCAGGAGGTTGCTTTTGGTGTACCGAGGCTGTTTTTTTAGAACTTGAAGGTGTTTTGAAAGTTGAGCCAGGATATATTGGAGGACAAACTTCAAATCCAACATACAACGAAATTTGCAAAGGAACAACAGGTCATGCCGAAGCGATTAAAATAACTTTTGATTCACAAATAATAAGTTTTGGAGAATTGTTAGAAGTATTTTTCGCTACTCATGATCCAACAACCTTAAATCGTCAGGGAAATGATATTGGTACTCAATACAGAAGTGAAGTTTTTTACACCAATGAAAATCAAAAAGCACTTGCACATAAGTATATTGAATTATTAAACAACAAATTCACTTTTGGAAAACCTATAGTTACTATGGTTAGTGAGGCTTCTCACTTCTATAATGCCGAAGATTATCACCACAATTATTACAATCAAAACAAATCACAAGGCTATTGCAGTTATGTAATTACGCCTAAAATAGATAAATTAAGAAACAAGTTTCAATCTAAACTGAAAAATAAAAATGAGCATACTAACAGATAAAGAGTTATTCGAAATTTTAGGAGATCAACACCATATGACATCTGCAGAAACACCAATGCGACCAGATGCATTCTTAAAATCAGATGTCCAAAAAATGACTACTATTGAAAAACATTTTCATGCAATAATGCAAGAATTAGGTCTCGATATGACTGACGATAGTCTTCAAGGTACCCCACATCGTGTCGCTAAAATGTTTGTTCAAGAGATCTTTAGTGGATTGAATCCTAAAAACAAACCAAAAATTTCAGTTTTTGATAACAGCTATCACTATGATAAGATGTTAGTTGAAGCAAATATTAATTTTAATTCAACTTGCGAACACCATTTTTTACCAATAGTAGGTAAAGCTCATATTGGATATGTTTCTAGTGGTAAAGTAATAGGATTGTCTAAGTTAAACCGAATTGTCGATTACTATTCAAGAAGACCTCAGGTTCAAGAGCGATTGATTATGCAAATTTTCAATGATTTAAAATCAGTTTTAGAAACCGATAATGTAATTGTTGTTATGGAAGCTAAGCATCTTTGCGTTTCTAGTAGAGGTATTAAAGATGAGTCTAGTTATACTTCTACTATTCAGTATGGAGGAATTTTTGATGAGAAAGAAAACAGAAATGATTTCTTTAACATGATTAAAGCCGAAAAATAATTGGCATTAGTTTTGTGTATTCTATTGAAAACTATTATAATAGATGTCACAAGAAATGCAAACTCAAAATAAGATCAACACTAAAAATCGTGATTTAATTCTAGGATTGTTTTTTGATTTTATCGGAATGCTTTCTTTTTCTATACCATTGATTGGAGAATTTTCAGATGTAATTTGGGCTCCTATAGCTGGGTTTTTAATGACTTATTTGTATAAAGGAAAAGTGGGTAAAATTGCTGGAATTCTAACTTTCTTAGAAGAAATTATACCG
The DNA here is from genome assembly GCF_042677265.1 of Flavobacterium myungsuense. Classification (NCBI taxonomy): domain Bacteria; kingdom Pseudomonadati; phylum Bacteroidota; class Flavobacteriia; order Flavobacteriales; family Flavobacteriaceae; genus Flavobacterium; species Flavobacterium myungsuense. The sequence continues at coordinate 5,215 of NZ_JBHTIZ010000045.1, forward strand.
TTTACAGATTTTATTCCTTCGTTTACATTGACGTGGATTTATAAGTATCTTATAAGAAGAGACGAGATTTAAATTATTCTTGATTTCCATTTTCCTTAGGAAGCAAGAATCCAAGTTTCATTCCTCGTAACATTTTTTTTTCGAAAGCCCAAAAAAAATTAAATTGACCAAACATAGCACCAATAAGTACAAGTAATATTTGATAAATAGGAAAAATCATTAAAAGTCTTATTGGTGTAAACCAATAACCCAAATCCTCACCAGTAATTCCTAACCAAAGACAAAATGGTTCAGACAACCAAGCCGATGCAGATCCTGTTATTGCAAAAACAATAAAAATAATTATCAATTGAAAATTAGATTCAATTCCCCAACGTTTTTTTAATCCTTGCATATTGTATTAATTCCTTACAAATATAAAACTTTATTTATTTTAAAACCTTCTCAAGTTTTGTTTGTATTGATTTTCAAAATACAAAAAGTAATTATAAAGTAAATAGTTTACTTCGTAACCGTATTTAATATTGGGTTGATAATCAATTCTCATTTCATATAAACTTGGGTCGTATCTTAAAGGTTCTAAAACACGATTATTCCATTCGGTAACATACATGCAATTTCTATTTTCTAAAAAGGAGATGGAGTAGAATCCTCTTGGCTGGGCTCTTCCGTTCAGCCATGTTGTATAACCAATGTCTATAATTGTAATTTCATATTCTAAGGAGTCATTAGCAATTCTAATGGTATCATTTGCTGATAGTTTCACTTTTTCATCGGCTTTAATATTGCTTTTTTTCGATGAACAACTAAAAATAAATATGCCTATTAATATAATGAGGTATTGCTTTTTCATTTCTATTTATTTCCTATAAAGTTATAAAATATAACATTGTAAAGATGTTTATGGATTTATTTTATTTAAAAGATAATACGATTAATATTGAATGAGTAATTTGTTTCTGTATTTTTGCAAACAAACATTTAAAATAATTAACTGTTTTATATATTAAAATATTATTTAATTTTTAGAGGTTTAGTAATTATTGATTTTTTTAGGTTAACTATGATATATGTTTGATTATCATGAAAATAATTTTAAATAAAGATTTTCAAAAAAAAACCATTGTATATTTAATGTTTTTTTTTATACATTTTACTTTTCTAGGTCAATCAAAAACTGACTCTACGAAAGTTTGTCCAATAAAATCGCTTCCAGAAATTTTTAAGAAAAAAGATTCAGTTTTGGTTTTAAAACCAATGAAAAACAGTTTTTTTTTAATTATACCAATCATTGGAGTTCAACCAGCCAATGGATTTATTTACGGAACAGTTGCTCAATATACATTTAAGGGAAAAAGTATAATTGACAAATTTTCTTCGGTTAATATTGGAGCAACATATACTACAAAAAATCAATTGTTAGTGAATTTAAAAAACAATCTTATTCTTAATGATAATAAAATATATTTAAGTGGCGACTGGAGATATTTTATTTTCTCGCAAGGAAATTTTGGTTTAGGTACAGATATTATTCCTAATAATAGGAAAGATACAGATTTTCAGTTTGAATCGATTGAAGAACCTATGAAATATAATTATTTTAAGTTTCACCAAACAGTTTCTTTTCAAGTAATTAAGAATCTGTATCTTGGATCAGGTTTGCATGTTGATGGATACACTAATATTGTTGATCAAAAATTAGATGTCGCCAACAATCAATTTACTAATCATTATAACTATAGTAAGAGATATGGCTTTACTGATGCTGAATATTATGTAAATGGGCTTAGTATGAATATGGTTTTTGATTCAAGGGACAATCAAGTAAATACCAATTCTGGATGGTTTGCTAATATAAATTATAGAATTAATCCACAAGTAGGAAGAAACCAACAGGCAAGTCAAGTTCTCTATTCTGAATACCGTTATTTTCTACCTTTAAGTAAAACAAACTTTCAACATGTATTGGCTTTTTGGACCTACGGACAATTTTTAATTAATGGGAATGTACCATACTTAAATTTACCTTCAATTGGTTGGGATCAGCGAAGTAGAGGTGGCAAAGGATATGTTCAAGGACTTTTTAGGGGTTTTAATTTGGTATATTTTGAAACCGAATATAGGTTTCCAATTAGTTGTAATAAACTACTTAGTGGCACACTTTTTTCAAATTTTACAACAGCTAGTAATAAAGAAAATAATATAAAGTTGTTTCAATACATTCAGCCAGCAATTGGTTTAGGGTTGCGAATATTAATTGACAAACCTACACGAACCAATATTATTGCAAATTATGGATGGGGCAGAAATTCCGAAGCGTTTTATTTAAATGCAGGAGAGACTTTCTAGATTTAAACTCTATTCTGTATTTACAGAAAACCACGCTAAAATTTTAAGTAGCGTGGTTTTATTTTATTATTAATTAAATCAAGATTTTTTTAAAAACAATAACTATTTTCTGCAACAAGTTTTTTAGTAATCGTTTCTCTTAAGCCTACAATATTTGGCATATTGGTATATTTTGTAAATCGACGTAAACCCATTAACATCATCCGTTGTTCGTCGCCTTCAGCAAATGATATAATACTTTCTTTTCCTTTTTGGGTAACTACATCAACAGCTTTATACAGATACAATTTTGCCATTGCTATTTGTTCTTGTACTTTATCTTCACCTTGTTTTTTAGCTAATTTTTCAGTTCTAAGAACGGTACTTTCTGCCATATAGATTTCAATTAATATATCGGCGGCAGCCATTAATAATTGTTGATGTCCATCTAAATCAGGACCGTATTTTTGTACAGCACCACCAGCAACCATTAAGAACGCTTTTTTTAGTTTTCCAATTAGTTCTTTTTCTTCTGAAAAAAGCACTGAATAATCAGGTGTGTCAAAAGATGGAATTCCCATTAATTCCTCTTGTACTTTAGAAGCAGGACCTAATAAATCAACATGGCCTTTCATGGCTTTTTTGATTAACATTCCTACCGATAACATTCTGTTTATTTCATTTGTTCCTTCATAAATACGTGCAATACGTGCATCTCTCCATGCACTTTCCATTGGTGTATCTTCTGAAAATCCCATCCCACCATAAATCTGAATGCCTTCATCGGCACAATTTTGAACGTCTTCTGAAACAGCTACTTTCAAAATCGAACATTCGATAGCAAATTCTTCAACACCTTTCAATTCCGCTTCTTGATGTGATGTTCCTTCGGCTTCACGCAATTTGATTCGGGTTTCGATATCTTTGGCGGCTCTATAAGTGGCACTTTCTCCTGCATAAGCAGAAGTTGCCATTTCGGCTAATTTGTAACGTATTGCTCCAAATTGAGAAATAGGTGTGTTAAATTGAATTCTTTCGTTAGCATAATTCACAGCATTAGAGGTTACTCTTCTTTGTGCATCCAAACAAGCAGCTGCTAATTTAATTCGTCCAACATTAAGCGCGTTCATCGCTATTTTAAATCCGTTTCCTCTTTCAGAAAGCATATTTTCAACTGGTACTTTAGTTTCTGCAAAGAAAACCTGACGTGTAGAAGAAGCGCGAATTCCCAGTTTATGTTCTTCTTCATTCATTGTTATTCCGTTACTTGGGTCATTTTCTATAATGAAACCAGTAATATTTTTGTCATCACCAATTCGGGCAAAAACAATGAAAAGCGAACAAAACCCTGCATTGGATATCCACATTTTTTGTCCAGTGATAGAATAGGTTTTTCCATCGTCTGATAGAACAGCTTTTGTTTTTCCTGAATTAGCATCAGATCCAGCACCTGGCTCGGTTAAGCAATAAGCTCCAAACCATTCACCAGAAGCCAATTTTGGTACGTATTTTTGTTTTTGTTCTTCGGTTCCATATAAAGTAATTGGCATAGTTCCAATTCCAGTATGCGCACCAAAAGCAGTTGAAAATGAGCCAGTAGCTCCTGAAATATAATCGCAAACCAAGCACGTATCTACAAATCCCATTCCCATTCCACCATAGGCTTCAGGCACGGAAACACTTAAAAAGCCCATTTCGCCAGCTTTACGCATAGTTTCTTCTGTAAAGGCATAGTCTTTTTTTTCATAACGGTCTTTGTAGGGCCAAATTTCTTTATCTACGAATTCTTTAACCGAATCACGCATCATGATTTGTTCTTCAGAAAAATCTTCGGGTGTGAATACATTTTCACATTTGGTTTCTTTTACCAGGAATTGTCCTCCTCTTGTTATATCTTCCATTATAATGTTGTTTTAATTTATAATAATTCATATACTCCGGCACTTCCTTGTCCGGTTCCCACACACATACTCACAACTCCATATTTATCACCACGGCGTTTCATCTCGTCAAATAATTGTACCGATAATTTAGCTCCAGTACATCCTAACGGATGACCCAATGCAATCGCTCCACCATTCACATTAATAATTTCAGGATTTAAATTCAATTCACGAGTTACTGCCAATGCTTGCGATGCAAAGGCTTCATTCAATTCTATTAATCCAATATCGTTTAATGTTAATCCAGCTTGCTTTAGCGCTTTTGGTATTGCTTTTACAGGTCCAATTCCCATAATTCTTGGTTCAACACCTGCCGATGCAAAATTCACTAATCGAGCAATAGGAGTGAGGTTTAATTCTTTTACTAATTCTTCACTCATAATTAATACGAATGCTGCTCCATCACTCATTTGTGACGAATTGCCTGCTGTAACACTTCCATCGGAGGCAAAAACGGGTTTTAAGTTTCCTAATGCAGCAGTATTAGTGTCGGCTCTTGGTCCTTCATCTTTTGTTACGGTATACGATTTGGTTTCTTTTTTCCCATTTTCATTGATGAATGTTTGTTCAACATTAATAGGAACTATTTGTTTATCGAATTTACCTTCAGCTTGCGCTTTTAATGCTTTTTGATGCGAATTGAATGCAAAAGCATCTTGATCTTCACGAGAAATATTGAATTGTTTAGCAACGGCTTCGGCTGTTAAACCCATTCCCCAATAGTAATCTTCGTTTCCTGCTTTTGCAACAGCGTAATCAGGTGTTGGTTTGTAACCCCCCATTGGAATAAAACTCATGCTTTCTGCTCCACCAGCTATAATACAATCGGCCATTCCAGATTGGATTTTTGCCGTTGCTATTCCGATAGTTTCTAATCCAGAAGCACAATAGCGGTTGACTGTAACACCTGGAACATCGGTCACTTTTAATCCCATAAGGGAAATTAAGCGTCCCACATTTAAACCTTGTTCGGCCTCCGGCATGGCGTTTCCAACCATAACGTCGTCAATACGTTTTTTATCAAAATCAGGTAATTCGTTCATCATGAACTGAATGGTCTCGGCTGCTAATTCATCCGGACGTTTAAATCGAAACAGACCTTTTGGAGCTTTTCCAACTGCTGTACGATATGCTTTTACTATATAGGCTGTTTTCATATTTTTAAGTATTAAGACTGGAGAATTAAGTATTAAGATATTAACCTTTTGTATTTATCCTTTCCAATCTTTATTTTATTTTGTTTTTAATGTTTTTTGAAATGAGAAATTCATATTTGAAACTTCTACTAGTTGGTTAATTATTGGTTGTATTATTTCTTCTTTGATAAGTTTTAATCTTTTAGCTAAAATTAATTGAGTTATCAATTCAAAAGTTGACCCATTTGCTATTCCTAAAAATTGAACAAATTCTTTATTATGATTTCGTCCTGAACCCTCCGCTATATTTGAAGGAATTGAAACAGCACATTTCTTAATCTGATGAATTAAATTAAATTTTTCATCATTAGGCAATAGCAGAGAAATTTCATAGACTTCGACAGCTATGTCCATTGCCTTCTGCCAAATTTTTAGTTTTTCAAAGTTGTGCATATTCTTTTAAGTCTTAATACTTAATACTCTGGTCTTGATACTAATCGGTCTTAAAATTAATTTCTCAATGGTTTTCCCTTAGTTAACATAAACTGAATTCGCTCCAATGTTTTTCTTTCAGTACAAAGCGATAAAAACGCTTCACGCTCGATATCTAATAAGTATTGTTCGGATACTAAAGTTGGTTCGGATAAATCGCCACCAGCCATGACATAAGCCAGTTTGTTAGCAATTTTTAAGTCGTGTTCGGATATGTATTTTCCAGCTACCATTTGATTGGTTCCGACTAGAAACATTCCCAATGCTTGTTTACCCAGTACTTTTACATCTTTACGTTGAATAGGTTGAGTATAGCCTTGTTCTGCCATTTGTAAAGCGATTTGTTTTGCTACTGCAATTTGTCGGTCTTTGTTAACCACCACAATGTCTTTTCCTTTTTGTAAAACGCCTGTATCAAATGCTTCATAAGCAGATGTGGATACTTTTGCCATTGCAACGGCTAAGAAATATTCTTGCAAAACATTCAATTCTACATCGTTTTTATGAAATAAATCAGAAGCTCTTAGAGCCATTTCTTTAGATCCACCACCACCAGGAATTACACCCACTCCAAATTCTACCAATCCGATATAGCTTTCGGCTGCGGCCACAACTCTGTCGGCATGCATCGTCATTTCGCAACCGCCACCCAATGTCATTCCGTGGGGTGCCACAATCACCGGAGTAGCCGAGTAGCGCAAGCGCATCATTGTATCTTGAAAATATTTAATAGCCATATTCAACTCTTCGTATTCTTGTTCGACTGCCATCATAAAAATCATTCCGATATTGGCTCCGACAGTAAAATTAGCAGCTTGATTTCCTATAACCAATCCGTTGTATTCTTTTTCGGCTAAATCGATTCCTTTATTGATGGCAGCTAAAACATCGCCACCAATGGTATTCATTTTGCTTTGGAATTCTAAATTCAAAATGCCATCGCCAATATCGGTAATTACTGCACCGCTATTGCTCCATACTTTTTTGCTTTCGCGGATATTGTTTAAAATGATAAAACTATCTTGTCCTGGTACTTTGTTTTGTGATTTTGTTGGAATAGTATAAAAATAAGTCGCACCATCTTTAATGGAATAAAAACTGGAACTTCCTGATGCTAACATGTCTGTAACCCAAGCAGCTGGTTGATATCCTTCGGCTTGCATTAAGGCAATTCCTTTTTCAACACCAATAGCATCCCAAATTTCAAACGGACCATTTTCCCAGCCGAAACCTGCTTTCATAGCATCGTCAATTTTATAGAATTCGTCGGTTATTTCAGGAACTCTATTGGAAACATAGGCAAACATTGACGAGAATGATTTTCTATAAAATTCGCCTGCTTTGTCTTTTCCTTTTACCAAAACTCTAAATCGATTAATTGGTTTGTCGATAGTTTTAGTTAATTCTAAAGTAGCAAACGAAGCTTTTTTAGCCGCTCTGTATTCTAATGTATCTAAATCTAAAGAAAGTATTTCTTTGCCTTCTTTTTTGTAAAAACCTTGTCCAGTTTTGCTTCCCAACCATTTGTTTTCCATCATTTTGTTGATGAAATCTGGCAATTTGAATAGTTCGTGTGCTTCGTCGTTTGGGCAATTGTCATAAATTCCGTTAGCTACGTGCACTAAAGTATCCAAACCAACAACATCAACAGTTCTAAACGTTGCCGATTTTGGTCGGCCAATAACTGGACCAGTTAATTTATCCACTTCTTCAATAGTTAATCCCATATCTTTTACCAAATGAAACAAACTTTGAATTCCGAAAATTCCAATACGATTTCCAATAAAAGCGGGAGTATCCTTTGCAATTACTGAAGTTTTTCCTAAATATTTTGATCCAAAATCAAATAAGAAATCCAATACTTCAGGAGATGTTTTTGGTCCAGGAATGATTTCAAATAATTTTAAATAACGTGCTGGATTGAAGAAATGGGTTCCGCAAAAATGTGCCTGAAAATCGTGACTTCTACCTTCACTCATAAAATGAATAGGAATACCCGAAGTATTTGAAGTTACTAATGTGCCTGGTTTACGGAATTTGTCTATTTGTTCAAAAACTAATTTTTTAATATCCAATCGTTCTACAACTACTTCAATTATCCAATCGTAATTAGCAATTTTAACCATATCGTCACTAGTATTTCCGGTTGTAATTCTGCTTGCGAATTTTTGGCTGTAAATTGGCGAAGGGTTTGATTTTAAAGCATTGGTTAAATGTTCATTCACTATTCGATTTCTAACAACTTTACTTTCTAAAGTAAGTCCTTTCTTTTCTTCAACTTCCGTTAACACATTTGGAATAATGTCTAAAAGCAACACTTCTAAACCAATGTTAGCAAAATGACAAGCAATCCCTGAACCCATAATTCCTGATCCGACGACTGCCACTTTTTTAATTATTCTTTTCATCATTATTGTTTTCGTTTGAATTAAAAATATTTTTAAATTGTATTAGTTCATTTATGGTTTCTGAGACTTCAATAAAATGTTTTAATTTTTCCTCATTAACATTTAATCGTATTGTTTCATTGAATTTGAGTACAGTGTTTTTTGAAAGCTCTCTTTTTTGCTTACCATGTTCGGTAAGATATATTAAAACACCTCTACCATCTGCTGGATTTGGTTTTCTATATATAAGTCCTTTTTCTTCCATAGATTTTAAAGTTCGGGTTAGGCTCGTAGCTTCCATACCCATTTTAGGTCCTAATGTAGTGGATGGGGTACCTCCTTCCTTATCAATACTTAAAAGCGCAAATCCCGTAGCCATCGTTGCTCCATACTTTGCAGCTTCTTCGTTGTATAGTCTTGCTACTGCCTGCCAAGTAGACCGAAGAATATAATCTATTGTTTTATCTTTCATAATTTTACTATATCGATTTCAAATATAGTAAAAAATACTATGCATGCATAATAAATATAAATTATTATTTTGTTAAATATTTATAGCTTTCAAAAGGGGAAAAAAAACTCCTCAATTTATTGAGGAGTTTTAAAAGTAAAAAAAATGACTATTTTAATTTTCCATTTACAATAGCAATAGTACCACCTACTATAGCTGATAATGCAATAGATATCGCAATATCAAGTCCCATGTTTTGATAATTAGGATTTGCTTGCATAGCATTCATGAAGAAATTATTATGAAACCCTAAAAATAATCCGAGGACGGCTCCAGCTCTTATTCCAGAAATCATATTAGATATTCCCGCCCATTTGTTAAATATGTATGACACCAAAAATCCAAAAGTCATACATCCTAAAAATATAAAGAGCATATTCAAATTCTCATTTGCTGGGAATTGATCTTTAAAAAGGATTCCGTAAAACAACCATCCTAATAAAAAGTCAACAAATCCTCCAACAATACCTGAAACTAAAAAATTTTTTACATTCATAATTTTTACATTTAATTGGTTAATGTAATAAAAGTATCAAAAAATATTCCTTAGTTAGACATTTGTTAAAATTATTAAACATTTTTATTTTAAATTGATAATAATGAGAATTGTATAATTTTAATTCAAAAAATAAAATGGTTTTATCTTTCAGTATAATAGTGTTAGAACTATAAAAATTATATTATCAAGGAAAAGTTTCGCTTTTTTTTATAATTAAACAACATCATAAATTTTATTATACAAATTGATGTATTTTTCCATTACGACTTTACGTTTTAATTTCATAGTAGGAGTGAGGTGTCCTGCAGGAATGGTCCATAAATCGGGAGTTAATTCGAATCGTTTTATTTTTTCCCAATTTCCAAATTTTTCGTTGATAACATCAACTTCTTGTTGGATACGTTTAATTACCTCTTGATTTTGTATTATTTCTTCATTAGAATTTCCAACACTAATATTGTGAAGTTTTGCCCATTCTTTTATAAAATCAAAACTTGGTTGAATAAACGCTGCTGGCATTTTTTGCCCATCTCCAATTACCATGATTTGTTCTATAAAACGAGATTGTTTCATCGCATTTTCAAGCAATTGAGGCGCAATATATTTACCACCACTTGTTTTGAACATTTCTTTTTTTCTATCTGTAATTTTGAGAAAATTATCGCTGTCTACTTCACCTATGTCACCTGTATGAAAATAACCATCAACTATGGCTTCCTTAGTAAGCTTTTCGTCCTTATAGTAACCCATCATAACATTAGGTCCTTTGCACAGAATTTCACCATCAGGAGCTATTTTAATTTCAACATTTTTTATAATTCGTCCAGCAGTACCAATTTTAAATCCTTTATTTCTTTGATCATTTACTGAAATTACGGGTGAAGTTTCAGACAAACCATAACCTTCCATAACAGGAATCTCTGCCGCAGCAAAAATTCTAGCCAATCGGGGCTGTAAAGCAGCACTTCCGTTAACAATCAAGTTTAATCTTCCTCCAAGTCCAGCTTTCCATTTACTAAAAATTAATTTCCGAGCTAGTTTCAGTTGTAAATTATACCAAAATCCGTTACCTCCATTTGGTTCGTATCGCAAACCTATTTCAACAGCCCAAAAGAATAATTTTCTCTTAATTCCTGTAAGTTCAGATCCTTTTGCAATTATTTTATCATAAACTTTTTCAATTAATCGAGGTACGCCTGTCATTACTGTAGGCTGAACTTCTTTTATATTATCAGAAATTTTTTCAATGGATTCTCCAAAATAAATAGAGCAGCCCATAAATTGATATATATAGGTAACCATTCTTTCATAAATATGACAAATAGGTAAAAAACTTAATGCACGACTTTCTCCAGCTGCAAAAGGAATTCTATCTGAAGAATCTAAAACATTAGAAACAATATTGTTATGAGATAGCATCACTCCTTTAGGTTTTCCTGTAGTTCCAGAGGTGTAAATTATTGTAGCTAAATCTTCAGGATTAACGTTGCTTTTTCTAGCTTCAACTTCATTTTGATTAGAGGAATCTTTGCCTAAAACTAGTAATTCATTCCAGTTTTTACAACCCTCAATTTCATTAAAAGAATACACTTCTTTTAGTTTAGGAACATTTTGTTTTATTGCATTAAGCTTAGTTAAAACTTCAATATCAGACACAAAACAATAGATGGATTCTGAATGATTTAAAATATATTCATAATCATATTCAGAAATTGTTGGATATATTGGCACATTTTGAGCACCTGTTTGTAGAATTCCAACATCCATAATGTGCCATTCCGTTCGATTGTTAGTCGAAATAATAGCAATTTTATCATTTTTTTGAATCCCCATTCTCAACAAAGCTCGTGAAATGGAATTGGCTTTATCAACATATTCTTGTGTAGATGTTTTTATCCAATTTCCATTTTGTTTTGTTACTAAAGCATCAGGAAGGTTGTAAAGAGCTAATTGATGGTATGCAAAATCGAATAATCTGGTTATTGTATTCATGTTTTTTCAAAAATTTGTATTGCAAATTAATTAATAATTATTTCTTGCACAATTTTTCTTCGTTATTATAAATAATTTAAAGAAATATTTAACTTTACACAAATAATCTTTAATAATATATTAATAAAAACCAAGAAATTTAATATAACCATTGAACTCAAATTATAAAATACTAAATCTTTAAAAATGAAAATAAATAAAAAAATAATTTGGTTTTTTGTTGTTGCAATAATATTGTTTTTTGTTGGGAAAGAAGTTTATGTTATGAATATTAATCACAATTTTGAGACTATAACTGAAGGGAAAGTATATAAATCTGGAGTTATTCCTCCAGATGAAATTGAGAGTTATGTAAAAAAGTATAACATAAAATCTATAGTCGATTTAAGAATGCCAGGTACTAATGATTTAATTTTAAATCCAGAAGCTCCCGGAGAGCTAGCTGCTGAGAAAGCTGCTGTAGCAAAAATTGAAGGTCTAAATTACTATAGTAACCCTTCCGATCAAGTTCCAACCAATAAAAATATTGAAATTTTTACAAAAATTATGGATGACAAAGCTAATTATCCGGTACTAATACATTGTTATCATGGAACTGGTAGAGCCGAAATGTATTCGGCAATTTATAGAATTGAATATGAAAATTTCACCAATGATGAAGCGAGAAAAGGAGTTAGAACACTTATAAAATGGAGTTCTTTTGATGACGGAAAACCCAAAGGAGAATATTTGAAAGCCTACAAATCGAGAAAGGAATTGGCTGCGCAAAACAAATAATTGGATTTAAAGTAAAAAAACTCAATCAAGAAAAATGAGTTTTTTCATGAATATTATTTTTCAGCTGTTTCAGAATAGTCTTTCATTCGCTCTCCTTGTATATACATTTTTAAAGTATTAAAGTGAATGGAAAAAGGCACTTTTTTCCAACCTTCAAAAGCATCATTTTCTGTGCTTGAAGTATATTGATACCAAAGGGAATAGGCAGCACTATCATATCCTTTTATATAAATTGGAACTCCATTTTCGTCACATTCTATTCCCCAAACCATTTCTCTTTTAGGCTGTTCGTGTAATTGATAAATTCCCATACCATTAGCATTCAATTCTACAATAGGTTCTGCACCTTCAAAGTAATAAGTCCCTGTAATCGGGTAGTCAATATTTGGAGTTATATAATGTATTCCATCACTAGTTTCTATTGAAGTGAATGAGTTTTGAGCGAAAATTTTTGTTGCAAAAAGAAGTAATGCAATTACTATTGTGTTTTTTAATTTCATAATCTACAAGATTTTAATTCAAATATATAAATTTTGAATAGTACGAAATACAATTTTCTTTAATTAAATTGTTAAATTTAATATTAAAGTAAAGATTATTTTCATTATCGTTTTTTAATCCAAACCTTGCCTTCAAAGAAGCTTCATGCCAATTAGAAATTAGTAGAAAAGATAGTAAAGACATTTTATAGAAACACAAAAACCATCATTTTTGCTGAACTTATTGCTTGAGCAATTAGAAAAGGTTGGGTATAAGTAAACATATAGTACTTGACAATAAAAAAGGTTCAACTTGTAATAGCTGAACCCTTTTTTAGAATTAATGAAATTATGTTTTACTCTTTTACAAATTTACTTGTAAACTTTACTTTTCCTGAAAACGCCTCTATAAGATAGATTCCTTTTGACAAATCTTGAACATTGATTTGTTTCGCATTTTCATAACATTTTAAAACGGTTTTGCCTATAATGTCACTAATAATAACTTTGTCAATTTTGTTATTAGCAATATTTTGAATGTTTAGGAAATCCTTAGTTGGGTTGGGATATACCTTTATTTTTTCAATGGTTATTTCAGGCTGTTTTGTGCTTAGTGTTATTGAACTATTATAATTATAAGTTGTTCGACTATTATTAGAATAAGTACTCGTGTTGGCATCATAATTAAATTCATTTTCTACTAGCACTTTATTTACAAACGGAAAATCTTCAAATAGATAATCAAATCCTGTTTTATCTTTAAACGGATTTGCAAAACTAGACATTAGGCTAGACGTGTCGAATGTATATTCTTTTTTGAATTGGTTATTGAATTGGTTGTTGTTTGCGTCACTATAGGTGTAATACTCTGTCTCTTTGGCTTTATTCCCCGATGTGTCCCATTCATATTCGCTTTTATTTCCATTTGGAACCCATAAGCTATTGAAATCATCCCATTTTGCTGATTTTTGATTTATAATTTTGTTATTGGCATTGTAGGTATATAGTGTTTTAGTATCATTTACCCATTGTGTTCCATCCCAAATTTCCTGCAAATCGCTAATTACTCTATTATTGGAGTTATAGGTTAATGTTGTACGTGATTTATCAGTTACCCACTGCAATCCTTCCCAGGTAAATCCTATAGCAGTTTCAGGCAAATTAGAACTATTATAAGTAATAACAGTTTTATAAGTATTTACCCAACTTGAATTGAGCCACTCTTGACTTACTATTTCTGTAATTTTCCCATTAGTATAGGTATATGTTTGTTTATAAGAATTTTCAAGTGTGCTCGTTAGTATATTCCAATTTTGATTTAATTCTTGAGTAACTTTGTTACCAGCATTATAAGTAAAGGTAGTTTTACCACTGTTTTCCCAAGTGCTATTACTATTATTCCAATTCATCCTGTATTCTCCCACTAAGTTGTTATTGTTATCATATTCATAATTGGATCCACTGCTTTTTTCCCAAGTAGTGACAGAATAATACTCATCAATACTTGATAATAGTTTGTTTTGACCGTGTGCTGTAATCGCAACCACAAAAAGTAACAATAGTGTAATTTTTTTCATATTCTCTATTTATTAATTTACCTACTCTGATTTAGGATTTTCGGTTTGCTCCTTTAAAAATAACATAAATACAGTTTTAATTTTGGATAGGGCTATGTTTCCGATAGTTTCTGTTAATAATGATTTCGCGTTATCAGTCTATAATTCTAAACCTTGATCTTGATACCTATGAATAAACCCAAATCTATAGATCGGAAAACCAAAAAATTCGTAAGGTAACTTTTAACTAACAAGTTTGTACACTTATTAGTTGATCAAAGCTTTGATATTTAGCATATTACCAAACAAAAACCTGTTTAAGGAAACTAATTAACAAATTTAAAACTATTTTTTCGGTTTTCAAAATATTGATTAATTTTATGAAGTAAAACCGCCTGAAAAGGTAGATTAAAACACAGGATTATTAATAATTGGCATTTAAACTCGATTTAAATAATTTCAAAAGTCTGTTGCCCTCTCAGAGATATTGAACCATTTAAGGTTTTTTCAGTTTCAAAAGTTAATTGCTCTATAGTATAGCTTATTTTCCCAACAGAATCAGGTGTGTTTTTTCCTGTTGTAGTAATTGCATTTGTGCATTTCCTGTAGTTATGTAAAAAAGCATTACTAAGTATTGTAAATGTTTTTGTTTTCATAATTGTTTGTTGTTTGGATTTCAAATGGGCTATTTATCTAAAATTATTTTCTTAACAGTAGTCCCGTCATTATTTTTAAAATTCAAAAAATAGATACCATTATCAAGAGTGTTCAAATCTAGTCTTGATTTTTTCTCATTGATTTTTTTAGTAAGTACTTTTTGCCCAGCTACGTTATAAATAGATAATTCTGCTTCTTTTAAATCGGTTAATTCAAGGTTAATTATACCTTTTGATGGGTTAGGATAAACTGTTATTCCTAGATCGTTTTTATAATTTTCATTTATTCTTAATGTAACGTCAAACTTCCAAAGTTCTTCTCCAAACCCTCCGTTTATGGAACTAAAAAAGAGTGTTGAGTTATTAACAATAGCATATGCTGGATTTTCAAAAACACCATTCACATTTTTTAACCCGTAATTTAGGTTCAAATTTGGGTGTGGTATTGTACCTGTGCTAGAACCATCTGTTTTCCAAGTATTCGTTTTGTCAACACCATTTGAGGCATGAAATAAAAGAGAGCCTTTAAACTCCAAAAATGAATTTGGTTGTCCACCCCCAATTCCTGCAAAAATATCTTTTACCATTACGGTTCCATTTGTTGTTCCATCACTTTTCCATAGTTCGTTGCCTTCATTAGTTGTGTTTGCTGAAAAATATACGTTACCCTTATAGCTCGTTATTTCTCTAGGAAATGAGCCTGAAGAAATACCATTAATATTTTTTACCATAATGGTTCCAGCACTGGTTCCGTTACTTTTCCATAATTCAATGCCATTTACCCCATCATCTGCATTAAAAAATAATTCGCCGTTACAACTTGCCATATATGTTGTACCTCCTCCCTCACTGATGCGTATGTTTTTTACAAAAACGGTTCCCTCGTTAGTTCCATCGCTTTTCCATAATTCAGAATACGTTGGAGCAGCATATTTATATACAGCAACAAAATATAACGTATTATCTACCTGTGTAAAAAAATTCGATGACCCCCAGGGTCTCGTTGTTGTATTGCAGATATCTTTTATCATAAAAGTTCCTGCGCTTGTTCCATCACTCCTCCATAGTTCTCTGCCTTTGCCATCATCAGCTGTAAAAAAAAGAGTCCCATTTATATTCATTAAATTTTGGGGATAAGAGCCACTTGTTGGATTAATGTTTTTAACCATTAGAGTTCCTTCAGTAGTACCATCGCTTTTCCATAATTCAGATGCTCCGTCTGTAGTGCCGTTACTAGCTGCAAAAAATAATGTCCCATTAACGTTTGTTAACCAGAATGGCTTAGACCCTCCATAACTTCCTGTTGCTGAGCTTATTTTCTTTACAATAAAAGTGCCCTGAGTAGTTCCATCGCTTCGCCAAAGTTCATTTTCATCATTAGTAGTATAGGCTGCAAAAAACAAAATACCATTTAAGTTTGTTAAAAATGTTGGACCAGAAGAATTTGTTCCTGAAGCAATATCTTTTACCATTACGGTACCTGCGGAAGTTCCATCACTTTTCCATAGTTCGTAACCTTCGTCGTCTGTAAATGCTGAAAAATATAATACACCTTTAATATCCGTTAAATTATTTGGATAGGAACTTTCTCCACCAATTTTGATGTCTTTTACAATTTCTTGACCTATTGCAAAACAGCCAAATAAATTTAATGCAATGGCTAATAAAGTTGTTTTTGTTTTCATAGTTATAATTTACTCGTTCTAATTATAAAAGCATAAGTACCCGATACGGGGATGATAACATCAGTTGCTTGGGGCAAAAAGGTATTCATTTCGTAAGTGCATTTAATTTTAAAAACGGCAAATTGAGGTTCACTTTTAATGTATTTTATTTCGGTTACTTGATTGTATTCCGTTGTAGAAAAACCAGCTTTGCTAATCAGTTTTTTTGATAAATCATCAAGAGAACTCTCGTTTAAAGGTAATTTTTGAGAAAGTTGAAAAGGTTCTTCGTTATAACCATATTCCATAATTTTATATTTTTTATATGTTCGAGGTCGTACCATTTCAGAACTATCTTTTGGGTATGTAAGTAAAAATGCTTCTTTAGTAGAGGCAGAGTATGCAGAAACACTCGATGTGGTATCATTAACAAAGCTAGGGTAAAGATTTAAAAGTGAGCAATCGATCTTGCGTTCCCAATCGGGTGTTTTGAAGGCAAAGTGCAAATCTAGATTGGCCGAATTTGAACTATCGGAATCATTATTTTCATTGGTTGAACAAGAAATTAATACTATTAAAATAAGAATTAGATACATGCTTAGAGTTGTAATGGTTTTCATTTTGTTTTTTTAATAAAAAAAGTGTTTTATTATCATAATGATAATCTTTCAAATAACTTTATATTTTCATTACAAAACAATACCCACTAATGGGTATATTTAGTCCTTAAATTTTGTTTATGAATTCTTAGTTAAACAATACTTTTTCTTGTATTTAGTTTACACATTAATTGGTAGTATTACTATTTTAGCATAATTTTTTTACTGTGTGAGCAATTTTTGATGAAATATCATCACACAAACTATAACGTCTGCGGTAAAGTGCCCGTTTTTCAGTTTGAATTTCTTCATAACTTCTGCGGTTTGGCAGGATAGGTAATTCAAACCACCCATCCTTAGTCAGTTTGCCTCCAGACTCTATCCATAATGAATTGTAATCAAATTTAATTCCATGATTCCATGGTAGATGAATAGTATACTTACCACGAGATATATGAAGATTGTTATTTACACCATAAATAGCTCTAAAGCCAAGATTTCTAACAAATTCTTGAACAATAAAAACAATGAATGATTTGGGACGAAAGCCGTGTAATTGTTTCTGTACCATTTTTGAAATGTTTTTATCATTAACTCTATGGCCTTGTATACTACCAATCCAGCAAACCCAAAGGCCTTCTTTCTTTTCTTCAAATGAAAAAGTTGCCGATACAATCACTTCGTCAATCTGTTTGCATTTAAAAGATAATACCAATTCTCCTTCTTTACTTTGCTCACAATTCAAATTCAAATGCCCTTCAAGTGTTTCATTGAGATTGAAACTTGCTATTTCTATTCCTTCTCTATTGGTAATTACGTTTTTAAAATACTCACTTTTGCTTGAGATAAACCTATGATTATCAAGGATGACTTTTGCTTTTTGTTTTTTCGTCCATTTATTTGATATGTATCTTCTGAACGGTTTTGTGGCAAGCAACTTTCTATCTGTAGCAACTTCAGTATAACATGGTTTTTTAAGATTTGATAACCAGACTGAAGCAAATTGCGAATTAAATAAAAATCTGAAAAAGTATTTTATTTGCTGTTTTCTGCGTTTTTTTGTACTTTCATCACTATACACTTGTTTTGCAAGTTGCCATCCATTAATTGCTACTGAAATAAATGAAATTTTAGCTACCCAATTATTCAATAAATATTTTTTGTTTATTAATCGTTTGTAGGTATTAAAAGAGTACATACAAATGAGATTTATACTTATACTTTGAATAAATAACTATTGCTTAATAAGTTTTATATCTAGACAACCACAAGAATCTAATTTCCCATAATATGGTGATGATGGTGCGTAACCAGTTAAACTGCAACCTATAAAGCTATAAGTAATGGTACAATCAGAATTGTATGTAAATGTTCCTGCCACTTCTGAGCCATCATTAAATCTTATTATAGTCCGCCCTCCTTCATATAATGTCAGAATGGGCGTTGCATAATATGCTGGAGTACCGTCTGGGTTAGGGTAGCAGGTGTTATACAAATCAATGCTCCAAGTTCCTAGTATTGTATTGAGGTCGCAGGAAATTTTTATCACAACACTCGAAGATAACGAACACCCATTACCATCAGTAACAGTAACGCTGTAAGTACCCGATTTAAAGAAAGACGCATTATCTCCAACTTGTCCATCACTCCATTTAAAGCTGTAATTTCCATCTCCTCCAATACCTTTTGCTGTAACAGTAGCTACATCATTAAATAAAATAGGGTCGCTAATTGTCATTGCAAGTGTACTTGTATTGCAATCGAAAGGTTCTTTAACAGTATCATCAATTACCTTTTGTTCGTCTTGATTGATAGGATCTTCTTCTAATGGTACTTTGATTGGTTCCGGATTTTTATCGACCAGGCTGTTGATGTAGTCTGACAATTCCTTTCTTGATTGTTTAGTATTTTCCCAATTCTTAATTGCGTTCTCTTTTTTTTCATCATAAGATTCTTTAATTGAATCCCATACTCCAGATAAACCAAGTGTTTGAGTCCATTTATAAAAGCTTTCAATTGCCGTATCAATAAGGGTTTCACCTCCGTCATCATTTGTGTTGGATGAATTATACCTTCCTGCAGGAATTGGCAATGTAGTGTAAAAGTATGTAGTTTTTATTTTGTTTTTTGTTCCTAAGAATTCAAATTGATGAACAGAAACGGTGTTGTTTTTAATAACATACAGCAAGCCTCCCAATTCGGGCTTGTCTAATTCATAAACACGTATAGAGTCTAAAGTTTTATTAATTCTTGTAATTGTTTTTACCCCAGTTGTTTTGCTAACAAATAAATTTGCGTTAACGGTTAAGTCTGTTTCAGTACCTGTCCCAAAAAACGAACTCGTTCCTGTTGCACTTACTGTTCGTAGCAGTAAATCATTTTCGTAAACTGATTCTGAGTTATAATAACCCGTAAAATTAGATGATTCTTCCTCTTCCTTAACACAAGAGTTGGAAAATAAAGCAGTAATAACTGCAAATAATAAAATGGATAGTTTTTTCATGTTTTTTTGTGGCTGTTATTTTTTAATAAATTTTTTAGGTACTGATTACCATCAATTTTAGCATGTAAATAATAGATTCGTGTGGTTAGTTTTTAACAACCTTACTATAACCTCCAACTGCACCATTACATGCACCTTCATTACCTGATAAATTTAATCTACCAAAATAGAATCCATACTCACGTCCACTACACATCCATAGAGTCCCATCGCAATTTATACTCCAAGAACTCCAACCAGTATCTCCATTAATAGCATCAGATTCTTGTTGATTCAATCCTAATCTCCAAACTGATTTATCCGCTCTTAATTCATAATCTTGAGTCACAATTTTTGAATTTTCTATAACTGCTGTTGAACAATCTTTATCAGAATATAGAGTCCAGGTCCAATTTCCTATAATATCTTCTTCATTGAGATAGCAGGAAATTTTTATTACAACACTGGAAGTTATTGAACATCCTTGGGCATCTTTAACAGTAACGTTATATGTTCCGTCGATTAAATTAGTTGCTGTGGCAGTTGTACTCCCGTTACTCCATATATAAGTATAAGGCGACTGACCACCTGTGACAATTGCCGTAGCACTATTGCCGGTTGTGTTAGTGGTAACGGCTAGAGTAGATAAGGAGCAATCCATTTCCCTCTTTAGAGATACAAGCATAAAACTCAAACAACCATTGGCGTCTTTTATACCAATCACATAACTACCGTCTTTGTATTTATTAGGAAACACTTGACTTTGTTGAAAACCGGAAGTTACCATGTAAGTATATGGAGCTTGCCCTTTTGCAACTTCAGAGATTAGGATGCTTCCTTCAAAATCCATAGAGGCTCTAAAAGTCATGTTAGTATTAACGCAACTTGATATTTGCAAGTTTTGTGTGGGATTACTTGTAGCAGACACCGGATTGATGATTGGTGTTTTCGACGGTGGAGTAGAACTTGAAGGGGTATAATCTAATTCTGCGGCTCCCACTTCCGGAGTTAGAAAATATAAAACTGCCCCAACTGCAGCCATAGTCACTAAAGGTGCTGCGACAGCTGCTGCTATTACCGCTGCTGATGCAGTTATCAATCCTGACACTATTGGCACTATAATTTTTACTGTTACAAAACCTATTGTTAGGGATTGTGCTATTAATTTAAAACCGTCATTGCCACCTCCTCTATTTGCAAAAAAAGGATTTGATGAAGCTACCCCATTATTGGTTTCTACTCTAGCTGCATACAATAATTCAGAGGTCTTATTTTCCCAATTGTAATTGTAATAGGAAAGATTGTAGGCATTGGACACACCTTCTATATAGTCAAATTTCAATACCACAGGTGATTTCACTCCTTTTACAGAAAAATAGGAAGATGCCAATCGATTGGTCAGAGGGTCCATAATTAAATTAACGATAGTATCACTATTTGCTTTTTGATACGTTAATGTTCTTATTTCACTAGGATTGTTTTCGGAATCAAAAGCTCCATAAAAATTTAATGTTCCTTTCGAGTCTGTATTTTGAGCTTGCAATGCATCGGCATTTGCATCTCCAATCGGATTTTTATAAACCGTAAATGCAGAAGTTGTAGGTTCATTAACTTTAGTATCTTCCTTAGAACAGGAATTTAAGAATACAGTAGTAATAACTGCAAATAATAAAAGTGAGTGTTTTTTCATTTTTAATTAGTTTTAAATTAGGATTATTTTCCCGTTTATTGGCTTTGATATTATATTCCATTCAAAATGGTAAATTGTAAGCAAATAAATGTTAATTAAATACACAGGACAATACCCACTAATAGGGATATTTACAGTTAAAATTTTGGGGTTAAAAATGGGCGTGGGTTTGAAATCCCTTTTTTTAGAAGATTTTTTTTAAGGGTAAAAAAAGTTTATTTCTTTTTTGGAATACTCAATTGAATAATGGTTCCTTCATTTTTAACACTATTAATTTCAAAAATTCCATTGTAGTTGTGAATTCTTTTTTCAATATTTTCAAGTCCAAAACCTTTTGGGGTTCCTTGACTATTAAAACCAACACCATCGTCGGTGAACTGAAATCGATAATTTTTAGAGTAACCATAAAATTCTATAGTTATATGGTTTGATTCTCCATGTTTTATAGCATTATTGATTATTTCTAAACAAATTAGGTAGATGTCATAGATCCATATTTCATTTATATTTTCAGGAAAATCATAAGTAAAAAGTTCAATTTTAACATCTTGTAATCCTTTATTTAGAATGTAGATTTGACTTTTTAAACTGTCTAATAATGCACCTTCATCAAGCGATTTAGGTAAAATTTGATGGGATATTTCTCTGATATCATTGGCAAGTTCTTGAATAGTTGTATTGGCATGAGCTATATTTTTTAGTTGTAAAAGTTGTAAAACATAGGCGATTTTACTTCCTAGATTATCGTGAATTATATTTGCAATATTTCGACGCTCTCTAATTTGCACATGGCTTATTAACCGAATCGACTTTTCTTTTTCGGCTAAAATTTCAAGATTTAAAGCATTGTTTTTTCTAAAGGTTTCTATATAATTTTTGGTTAATACATACCCGAAAAAAAGTACTTCATACAATCCAATATATATGACCCAATCCTCGTGAAAATCAGCTTTGATAATACTAAACGATTTTAAAACAAAATAGTTTCCCCAAAGAAAATGCGGAATAAAAGCGAAGAGAACATAAAGGCTATTTTTTTTATTTATTTTATAGTTTGCAATTGATGCCAATGTTATTGTTGAAAAAAGAATTAAAAAAGCACTATATGTTATGTAGAAAAAAAATTGTAATAAATTTAAAAGATTTGTATACAACACCACCAAACTGGAGAGTATTGACACAATAATTAAAAGATTACAATAGTAAATAATTTTATGTTTTTGAGGTTGATTCTTTTTTAATTCCAAAAAATCCATCATAAAATAACTTAAACTAATAAACCAAAAGCATGCTGTGTAAATTTGTAGTTCACTAAAATATATAAATTCGTTAAATAAGTTGTTTTTAAGATAGTTAGAAATTATTGTAATATATAATATCGTCAGAATGGAGTATAAAATATATTTTAAAATCAATTTACTTTTAGTGATAAAGTAGAGAATGAAATTGAAAATTAATAAGAAAAGTATACTTCCTAAAAAAAGAGTTATAAAAGATGTCTTCCTCGAGGAACTAATGGATAAAGTTTTTTCGTTATCAAAACTATAAGAAAATTCAAAAAAAGAGATTTCCTTTTTTAATTTAACTTGGATTGTTTTGTTTTCATTAGGCTTTAATGCAATACTGAAACATTGCCCTTTCATAAACGGACTTACAAAATTAGTTCTATCTCCTAAAAGTTGAATTTTTTTTCCATCATAAAAAAACAAACTATCGATATGATTATTTTCAAAACACAACCAGGTTTTTACACTATTTTTTAAATCAGTATTTTGTATCTTAAAAACACACCAAATCGATGCGTGATTATTATATCCGATACTGATTTTGTTGTTTATTAGGGGATGAAAAGTTTTAGTTTTTAATGTAGAAAGGGTATAAGTTGAATTCCAATCAACAGTGTATTTTCCATCAATTTCCAATTTATCTTTGTCCATTGAAAACGAAAAATTGGAAATTAAAAAAAAACTAAGAAAATAAATTATTTTCATTGGCAAACTTAATGAGTGAACTATTATTGTTAATTTCTAACTTTCGGCCAATATTTTTCCGATGCGTATCAACCGTGTTTTTTGTTATGAATAAAAGTTTAGCAATTTCTTTACTGGTTTTACCTTCAACAATGAATTTAATAATTTCCTTTTCTTGCTTAGATAATCTAAATTTATTAACTGTAGATTCATCTTTAGAATCAAATTCATTTATAGTTTTTATGTTGTTTTTATTGGTATAAAATGGAGTGTTTTTTTCAGATTCTATTACATCAACAAGTTCTTCTAAAGAAGTCTCTTTTCTCAAAAAAGCATCAATGCCTAGTTTCTGGGCTTTTTTTATCAAGAAATTTTCATAGTAGGCTGTAAGGATAATAATTTTAGCGTCTTTTAGCGCATCTTTTAATTCTTGTATCAATATAAAACCGTCAACATTATCAATGTTCAAATCGCAAATAAATACATCTACTTTGTTTTGTAGAATATAAGTTTTACAGGATTTTGAATCATTGAAAGTCAAAATAGTGTAATCTTCCTCAAATTTCTTCAAAATTTCAAATAATCCACTTGAAAAAAGAATGTGGTCGTCACAAATAACAATATTTTTAGGCATAAATAGTAGGTTTTCAATAAATTTTAAGTCGTGAATATATGAAAATTTATTACCTAATATTTTATTTTCAAAATAAATTAGTTAATTAGATTCTTTATCTATCCACAATCTAGCATTTACAAAAGCTTCTAACCAAGGCGAAACTTCATCGTTTCTGTCTTTTGGATAATGTGCCCAGTTCCATTGAAAAGTAGAACGCTCAATGTGTGGCATCATCACTAGGTGACGACCAGTTGTGTCGCATAACATTGCAGTATTAAAGTTAGAACCATTTGGATTTGCAGGATAGCTCTCGTAACCGTATTTCCCAACAATGTTGTAGTTTTCTTCTGGCTCAGGCAAATGGAATTTTCCTTCCCCGTGCGAAACCCAAACACCTAAAGTGCTACCAGACAATGAAGATAACATTACCGATTTGTTTTCTTGTATAATAACAGATGTAAATATACTTTCGTGTTTGTGACTGTCATTATGTAGCATTTTTCCGTGTACTTTGTGTTCTGGATTTATTACTTCCAATTCCATGAATAACTGACAACCGTTACAAATTCCAACCGACAAAGTATCTTTTCTTTTGAAGAAGTTTTTCAATGCTGTGTTTGCTTTTTCGTTGTATTTGAATGCTCCAGCCCAACCTTTGGCAGAACCCAAAACATCCGAATTGGAAAATCCACCAACAGCTCCAATAAACTGAATATCTTCCAGATTTTCACGTCCCGAAATCAAATCGGTCATGTGAACATCTTTTACGTCAAATCCTGCTAAATACATTGCATTGGCCATTTCACGCTCGGAGTTACTTCCTTTCTCTCGAATGATAGCTGCTTTCGGTCTTGGTTTTGAATTGTCAATTAAAGGCTTTATTCCTGTAAAATGTGTAGGAAAAGTATATTTTAATACTTGGTTTTTGTAATTGTCGAAACGGGCTTGTGCCGTACCGTTTTTAGCTTGTTTTTGATCTAATAAGAAAGATGTTTTAAACCAAATATCTCTATATTTAGCTATCTCAAATTTGTAGGATCCAAAGTCTAAAGTTGCTTCATTGGTTACAGTTCCTATATTGTAGAAAGTCACATTATTCGATTTCAATTTGCTTTCGACAAAGGCATCATCTTTGGCTTGGAAAACTATCGCGATGTTTTCAGAGAATAAATATTTGATGATGTCTTTCTCTTCGAAAACAGAAAAATCAATTTTCGCTCCCAAATTCACATCGGCAAAACACATTTCCAATAAAGTAGTAATCAAACCACCGCTTCCGATATCGTGACCCGCCAAAATTTGATTGTCTAAAATCAATTCTTGTAAAGTATTAAACGCATTTTTAAAGAAAGCAGCATCTTTAATTGTTGGCGCTTCGTATCCAATACTATTCAAAGTTTGTGCAAAAGAAGAACCTCCTAATTTGAAATCGTCTTGGGACAAATTAATATAATAAATAGAGCCACCGTCTTTTTGCAAAACGGGTTCTACTACTTTTCTAATATCGATACAATTTCCTCCAGCAGAAATAATAACCGTTCCCGGTGCAATTACTTCGTCGTTTGGATATATTTGTTTCATCGAAAGTGAATCTTTTCCTGTTGGAATATTGATTCCTAATTCGATGGCAAAATCGGAACAAGCTTCAACCGCAGCATACAAACGAGCGTCTTCTCCTTCATTTTTACAAGCCCACATCCAGTTAGCCGAAAGAGAAATCCCTTTCAATCCGTCTTTAATTGGAGCCCAAACGATATTAGACAAAGATTCTGCAATAGCTGTTCTTGTTCCTGCAACAGGATCAATTAAGGAAGCAATAGGAGAGTGTCCTATTGAAGTTGCAATTCCTTCTTTTCCTATGTAATCCAAAGCTACAACACCACAATTGTTCAATGGCAATTGTAATGGTCCAGCACATTGTTGTTTGGCTACTTTTCCACCTACACATCGATCGACTTTGTTGGTCAACCAGTCTTTACAAGCAACTGCCTCCAGTTGTAATACTTGCTCTAAATAACTAGCAATATTTTTTACATCATATCTTAAAGCGGGATAATTGTAATGGATGGTTTTGTCTGTCATTACCGTTTTTGGCGAACTTCCAAAGAAATCTTCCAAAGCATAATCCATTGGTTTTAATCCAGTAGTTTTGGACTCGAAAGTAAAACGGTGGTCGCCAGTTACGGCTCCCACTTGGTACATAGGGGAACGTTCTCTATCTGCAATTCGTTGTAAAATATCTATATCTTTTTGACCAATAACCAATCCCATTCTTTCCTGAGATTCGTTACCAATGATTTCTTTGGCCGAAAGGGTAGGGTCACCCACAGGCAATTTATCCAAGTCAATCAATCCTCCCGTTTCTTCCACTAATTCCGAAAGACAGTTTAAGTGTCCGCCAGCTCCGTGATCGTGAATTGAAACAATAGGATTATGATCGCTTTCAACCAAACCACGAATGGCGTTAGCGGCACGTTTTTGCATTTCTGGATTGGAACGTTGGATAGCATTCAATTCGATACCTGAACCAAAAGCTCCAGTATCAGCTGAGGAAACTGCAGCGCCACCCATTCCTATTCTATAATTTTCTCCACCAAGAATGACGATTTTGTCTCCTTCTTGTGGTTTCTTTTTTATGGCTTGATCTAATTTTCCGTAACCAATTCCTCCTGCTTGCATGATTACTTTATCGTAACCAATTTTTCGGCTGTTTTCCTCGTGTTCGAATGTTAATACTGAACCAGTAATTAACGGTTGTCCAAATTTATTTCCAAAATCAGAAGCTCCATTCGAAGCTTTGATTAAAATATCCATTGGAGTTTGATACAACCATTTTCTTTCGGCTACAGCATCTTCCCATGGTCTGTTCTTTTCCAATCTTGAATAAGAAGTCATATATACTGCTGTTCCAGCCATTGGTAATGAACCTTGTCCACCTGCTAAACGATCACGGATTTCTCCTCCAGATCCTGTTGCAGCTCCGTTGAAAGGCTCTACAGTTGTTGGAAAATTGTGTGTTTCTGCTTTTAAGGATATAACCGAATCAAATTCTTTTATTTCATAAAAATCTGGTTTGTCAGCCGTTTTTGGAGCAAATTGTTGTACTCTTGGACCTTTTATAAAAGCAACGTTGTCTTTGTATGCCGAAACGATATCGTTAGGGTTTTCCTGAGATGTTTTTTTTATTAGTTTAAAAAGAGAAGTCTCTTTTTCTACGCCATCAATTAGGAAAGTGCCGTTGAAAATCTTGTGGCGACAGTGTTCTGAATTGGCTTGTGAGAAAGCAAAAATTTCTGAATCGGTTAATTTCCGACCTAACTTTTTTGATAGATTATCTAAATAGTCTACTTCTTCAACACTTAATGACAAACCTTCTGAATGGTTGTAAGCAGCTATATCGCCAATTTTTAGGATGGATTCGGGTTGCATGTGAATCGTGAAAATATCTTGATTCAATTCGGTATATTTTTGCGAAAGCATTGGGTCGAAATCTGTAAAATCTTCCGAAACTTTATAAAATTCTTCGATTCGGATGATTCCAGTAATTCCCATATTTTGGGTAATCTCGACTGCATTAGTGCTCCAAGGAGTAATCATAGCGGCTCGAGGTCCAACAAAAAAATCCGTAAGTACGGATTTTTCTATTTTATTGGAGTTGGCAAAAAGCCAATTGAGTTTTGAAATGTCTTGAGCTGAAATTTGATTTGTAGTTTGTACAGCAAAAACCGTGTTTGTTGGGTTTTCGAAGAAATGAATCATTGTTTTGTAGTTTTATTCCGCTACGCTCCATACAGTTCGGGCGCCTCGAGTGTGTTGTTGCTGCAAATTTAGTCTAAAAAATCACAATCTACAATGTACAGTTATAAAGAGTTTTTAACATACTATTTTGGAAATGCAGCACTTTGGTAGGCTCCAATATCTGGAATTAGCGATCTTGTAATTCCTAAAATATCAGTTGGAATTCTATATTTTGCATTTCCTTTCTCAAATGCTGATGAGGTTTCATCAATATTCAATTTATTCTGGTCTACATTATAAAACTTAGGCTCTTTATTTTTTATATTTCCTGATTCTTGATTTCTAATAAAATTATAAATTTCATCATTGGCAATTCCTGTTCCTCTATCATTAAACTTAATCAAACAGTTTTCAAATGATGAATTAAAAGACGCAGAATCTACCTTGTCTAAAAACAATTCGACATTATTTGAACCATATATTATACAATTGTTGAAAGTTGCTCGATCTAAATTCGAAACTGTAATGCTCTCGTCTTCGTTTTTTTCGAAATTACTTATGTAAACTGACAATTGTTTTGAACTGTTCCAATTATTATTAAAAGTGCAATGTGTAAAACTATAATCTCCACCTATAGTACAAGCTAATCCTGCTTGACCTGCATAATTAATGGCTACATTTTCTCCTAGAATTGTGGAGACTCTCGCTAAAATGCCGTAGTTAGAGGAATTGTAAATTTGAGAATTGGTAATTGTTAAGTCGCTTTTTTGCATCAAAAAACCTAAAGAAGCATTTTTTAGGGTTAAATGATTAACGAAAGAGGTACTTCCATCTCTCAGCCAAACAACACCCCATTGTCCTGGTACATCCGAAAATTCAGGTTCTAGTCGATCGCCCTCAAAAATCACTTCATTTTCTTGAGGTTTATCAGGATTTGGTGATGCAGTTCCGTTAATTCTTAATTGTGCTTTTGGTTGAACAATTAATCCAGATTCTGAATGAAAATGTACTCTAGCACCAGCATCTATCTTTAAAATTTTTCCTTCCGGAACACCTGCATATCCATAAATAACATAGGGTTTTTTATTTGTAAAATGAAATTCGTTTCCATTTATAGGATCATTCTCATTCAGTTCAAAACCATTAATTCGTACCTCCAAATTATCTTTATCAACTCCTAAAAGTAAACTTTCTTTAGTGCCATTTTCAAATTTTTGAGGATATAAAAAAATTGCATCTTGAATTAAAGTTACCAAATTTACTTTCTGTAGATTGCTTCCTGAATCAAATTGAATCTCATCAGTATATAGAAAATCAGTAGGATTTGCATCAGATATGCTAGCAGTAGTTTCAATAAATATATATAAACTATCTTTTGCCAAGAGTTCAACGTTATTAAAAGATTTCCCATCTCCAATGCCATTGCCATCTTTATCTTCACCAGTCATACCATCAACCATCATTCTGTATTTCGAATTTGCATTTTTTAATTTTATGGTTGGAATCGCAATGTCTTTATTACTGCGATTATAAACTTTTAAGGTATAGGTACTAGAACCGATATTAGTAAAAACAGTATCTAAATATACGGTATCTTTTGAGAATTGAAGGTTTCCAGAACTTGGAACTGTATCAAAGTCCTTTCTACAAGAACTCATTGAAATAAGAATTCCCAGGAAAAGAATATAAATAAATTTAGGCATTGTTTTTTGAATTTTGGTAAAAATAGTAAAAAATGTTTACAGGTTTATTTCTTGATTTATTTAATTCTAACGCAAAATTTTTAAAAATAGTCTTTTTTCAATCATCTTTAATTCTATTCGCTTTTCTGTATAATCTTAATGTGCTATTTTTACATCAAAAATAGACTAATGAGTTTTGATAAAGATAAAATCCTTAAACAATGCAATGCATTTTCTAAAAATACTCTAATGGAAACTTTAGAAATAGAGTTTATAGATGCAGGAGAAGATTTTCTTGTGGCAAGAATGCCAGTAAATTCTAGAATTCATCAGCCTATGGGTTTATTACATGGTGGCGCAAGTGTTGCCTTGGCGGAGAGCGTTGGTAGTGCAGCATCGATGTTATTTATAAATCATGAAGTCAGTGAAATTCGTGGAATAGAAATTTCAGCCAATCATTTAAAGGCTGTAAAAGAGGGTTTTGTAATTGGTACTGCAAAGAATATTCATAAAGGAAGTAGTATTCATTTATGGGAAATTAAAATTACCGATGAGGAAAATAATTTGATTTCACTTTGTAAGTTAACCAATATGGTTTTGCCTCGAAAAAAAGTATAATGAATCCACTCGAAAATTTAACGTTGACTGCAATTTTAGAAAAAGCAAATCATCAATTAAAAGCAGAATTACCTTTTGTATTGTACAACAAACCCTGTTCAAATCAGTTAATTGGACTTTTTCAGAAAAACGATTCTTTACATTTTGTTGAAAATTTCGAGGAAGTAGGTTTTGTTTTTGCTCCTTTTGATGGAAAAAGGGTTTTCATTCCCGAAAATCAATCTGAAAATCAAACTGCTTATTTTGAAATAAATAGTAGTCTTGAAACTGATTTTAATATCAATCTAAAAGAAGATACTGAAGCAAAAATTAAGTTTATAAAACTTGTTGATAAGGGAATTAAAGGTATTGAATCAGATGAATTTACGAAAGTAGTTTTGTCTCGTAAAGAAGTTATTGAAGTTTTTCATTTAGATGCAATGATTTTGTTTCAAAGATTGCTAAACGAATATCCATCGGCATTTACATATTGTTTTTTTCACCCAAAAGTAGGGTTGTGGTTGGGCGCATTTTCTGAACAGTTATTACAATTAAAAGGCATTGATTTTCAGACCGCTGCTGTAGCTGGAACACAGTTAAACTTAGATTCGGAAAAAATAGTTTGGAAAAGTAAAGAGCAACAAGAGCAGCAATTGGTAACCAATTTTATTTTAGATAATGTAAAAACAGTTTCTTCTAATTTTACTGTTTCTGAACCATATACACTAAAAGCGGGTAATGTTGTTCACATAAAAACAGACATAAAAGGAACATTAAAAGCAAATTCTAATTTAAAAGAACTTTTAGAACTTTTACATCCAACACCCGCAGTTTGTGGGCTTCCAACTAATAATGCTAAAAATTTTATTTTAGCAAGTGAAGGTTATGATAGAGAATACTATTCTGGTTTTTTAGGTGAATTGAATAAAGATTTTAGTTCTCAAGAAAAAAGCACTGATTTGTATGTTAACTTGAGATGTGTAAAATTTGAGATTGCTTCGAATCTCAAAATGACAAAAGCAAATATTTATGTTGGATGTGGCATAACAAAAGAAAGCATCCCTGAAAAAGAATGGATAGAAACGGTAAATAAATCGATGACAATTAAGAAGATTTTAGATTTAGATATTTAGAATTTTATCTTTGTACCTTTGATTTAGTAATAAAAAATAAAAATATGAAATTAGACATACTTGCTTTTGGAGCCCATCCTGACGATGTTGAGTTAGGTTGTGCTGGAACAATTGCTAAAGAAGTAGCATTAGGAAAAAAAGTAGGAATTATAGATTTAACTCGTGGAGAACTAGGAACTCGTGGTTCTGCGATAATTCGGGATCAAGAAGCAAATGCGGCTGCAAAAATTTTAGGAGTTTCCATACGCGAAAACTTGAATATGCGGGATGGATTTTTTGTAAATGATGAGGTACACCAATTAGAAGTTATTAAAATCATACGCAAATACAAACCAGAAATTGTTTTGTGCAACGCTATTGATGACCGTCATGTCGATCATGGTAAAGGAAGTAAATTGGTTTCAGATGCTTGTTTTCTTTCGGGATTATTTAAAATTGAAACCCAATACAATGAAGTTAAACAAGAAGCTTGGAGACCAAAGTTAGTGTATCATTACATACAATGGAAAAATCTTCAGCCTGATTTTGTAGTAGATATAACTGGCTATAATGACAAGAGAGTGGAATCTATTTTGGCATATACCTCTCAGTTTTATAATCCCAATTCTGATGAACCAGAAACGCCTATTGCTTCAAAAAATTTTCTAGAGAGTTTAAATTATCGTGCTAAAGATTTAGGTAGGATTATAGGAGTAGATTATGCAGAAGGTTTTACTGTTGAGAGGTATTTGGCCATCAATAGTTTAGGGGATTTGATATAATTTTTTTTAATTATTTCTTTGTAAAATAAAACTTTTGCAATACATTTGCACTCGTTAAAAATGGTGGTTGTAGCTCAGCTGGTTAGAGTATTGGTTTGTGGTGCCGAGGGTCGCCGGTTCGAACCCGGTCAGCCACCCAAAATGTTAAAGCTTCGAGGAAACTCGAAGCTTTTTTTGTTTTTATACTTTTTTATTTCAGGACATATCTTACTTTCCGTCTTTATCTACAACTAATCGATTTTCACGGTCAGCTATTTCCCAAGCGGTAGCAAAAGCCAATTGTGTTCTTTTTGCTAATGCATCAAATTCAATTTTATCTACTTCGTCAGTTGCTTGATGATAATCGTCATGTGTTCCGTTAAAAAAGAAAACTGAAGGAATTCCATTTTTTGCAAAGTTATAATGATCAGAACGATAGTAAAAACGATTAGGATCTTTTCTGTCATTGTATTTGTAATCGAGATTTAAATGAATGTATTTTTTATTTACATCTTCACAAATGTTATATAAATCACTTGAAAGATAATCTGAACCAATAACATATACATAATTATTAGAGTCAGCATGCGCTTCGTCTCGGCGACCAATCATGTCAATATTTACATCGGCAACAGTATTAGCTAAAGGAAATAAAGGATTTTCTGAATAAAAGCGCGATCCATGTAAACCATGTTCCTCACCCGTAACATGAAGAATTAATATTGAACGCTTAGGTCCATTTCCGTCCTTTTTTGCTTGAGCAAAAGCTTGCGCAATTTCTAATAAGGCTACAGTCCCTGAACCATCATCATCTGCACCGTTATATATTTCATTATTTATTATGCCTATATGGTCATAATGAGCAGAAATCACGACTATTTCATTTGGTTTTTCAGAGCCTTCTATAAATGCCCAAATATTTTCAGAATCAAGTAAATTTTCATTTCTTTTAGCATTTAAGAATGCAGCAGGAATGTTTTGATAATAATTTTTAGCTCCTTTCGGAAAAGGAATATGATTTACTTTATAATGATTAATTAAGTATTCTCCTGCTTTTTTCTGGCCTTTAGATCCCGTTTCTCTACCTTCCATTTCATCTGATGCCACAACATACAGATGTTTTTTTAGTTCATCAGCGGTTATAGTGTTGATGTATTTGCTGACTTCAATAGTACCAATCTTTTTTTGACTAGCACAACTTAAAATAACGAAAGATAGTAAACTTAGTAAAGTGATTTTTTTCATATTTATTTAAATGAATAACAAATATCTAAAAAAACATTCAAATTATCAAAATAGGCTATGATTTATTGTTGAATTTTTAAAATTTTAAAGAGTCAGCAATTTTATTCAAACGCATTTCGGTTATTTTTTCTTCATTTAGAGATTCTGCAAGTAACTCAGCAATTGCATTTTCATTCATATTTGCTGCATAAGTGGAGAGTATATTATATGTAGCAATTTCATAATGTTCTATTTTACTTAAAGCAAGTACAATTCCTGCATCTCTAACACTACCAAATTTTGTGGTTTCAATTATTAAATCTATCTCATTAATTAGGGATTCAATAGATTGATTTCTTTGTAAAATAGGGCTTTCGTTTGAACACAAAAAAACATCTTCTAATCGAATAACATGATTTTTTGTTTCTTCAAAGTGAATTGTAATTGCTTCAATGAGTTCAAATGAGCAAGAGTTCTTTATAATTTTTGGAAAAGCTATTAGTAACGCTTTTTCAATATAATATAAAGATTTTATTTCGCTAAAAAGTAATTCTTGAATTTGTGCAGTGCCATTGAATTTAAATTTAACATAACGTAAATCATTGTCATTTACTACATCATTGTGTTGGCGGAATTTTTTTGCAGCATCCATTTTTCATAGTTTTTAGGTTATAATAATATTTAAGGTAAATTCTGGGGCGAATTAATGATGCAAATATACTCATTTTTTAAATTCTCAAGCATATTTAACGTTTTCTATTGATAACGATAATTTGTAATTTATATTATATAAATCCAAAAATTATCAATTTAAAAAAGGGGATTATAAAATGTTATGAAATGATTAAGACAACGCATTATTCCATATATCAATGTATTTTTTTGCGCTTATAATATAATCATGCTCTTGTTCTATAAAAATCCTAGCTCTTTCGCTTATAGCCTTAATTTCTTTAGGATTTTCAATCAAAAACGACAATTCTTTTACTAAATATGTTACATCGGGTATTGCATTTATAGCGACTCTTTCAGATAATTTATAGTGATTTACAAATTCAGTTTCGGCACCTGTAAAAACTACTTTTCCTTTTGCCATGGCTTCTAGAGCATTGTAACCTTGATCGTGGGCATATACTTGATCTAAAACAATATGCGCTTTATTGTATAAATCTATATATTTTTTATAAGGAACATCTCGAGTAATTATAACTTCTACTTTTGGGTAATATTTCTCTTCTATAATTTTTAATGCTTTTTCAAAAAAATCATTTCCTTTTTTAAAATAACTTTCTGAATTAATACCATGAAAAATAATAATTTCGTTCGCAAAATTTAAAGGTAAAACTTTAAATTTATCAATATTAATAGGATTTGGTATCAATCCTAAATATTTGGATTGATTTATTAATGGAATGTGATAATCCATATCAGAAGCTATTATTCCAATTGTATTTTGTTTAATAAAATAATGTAACTTTTTGTAGGTTTCTGTTCTGAATTTTAAAACACTTAGGTAATTTTTTTGCTTTATTTTCCCATTTAAATAAGGTTGCGCAACCGATTTTATAGCAGTGTTTTCAAAAGCATATTTTACAGATAAGTAATCAGTGCCACAACTTAATAAAAATGATTTTTTATTGTTTTCGAAAAGAAATTTTAATATGCGTTTCTCATAATATAAACCGCAATAAAAGCTGTTTTCATTAATGAGCTGAACTACATCAAAACCAACGAGGTTTAATTGATATTTTTTGAATTGTTTATAAGTAAAATAGGAGGTAATATTAAATCCGGTAAGTTTATATATTCCAACTTTGATTTTTTTTGGAAAACTAGAATTCCATTTTAATACTATTGGATAGTCTACGGGATAATTTTTAAATCCATCATTAAATCCTATAATGACAACATTATGACCCAATTTTATTAAACCCTCTTTTAGAGAATTATGAAGTCTACTGTATTCTCCTACAAGTAAAATGTTCATTTATATTTTTATATTTGACAAATATATTTACATTTTCAGAATAATGAATCATTCTAAAACTAAAATTGCCATAATCACTACCTCTTTAGGAGGAGGAGGTGCTGAACGGTCTAGTGCATTATTGTCTATACTATTATCAGACTTGGGGTATGATATTCATGTTGTAACTGTCTTAGATGATATTACCTATGATTACAAAGGTAAATTACTAAATTTAGGGAGTTTAAAGAATAATAATGATACTTTATTTGGAAGATTTAATAGATTAATAGTTTTTAATAAATTTCTAAAAGAAAATAATTTCGATTGGATAATTGACAATAGAATTCGCTCATCAACATGGTCTGAATTAGTGATTTCTAGATTTGTTTTTAATCCTAATCGTGTTATTTATGTTGTAAGAAATTTTAATGTTGGGTTGTATTTTCCTAAAATTAAATTTATTGCTAAAAGAATTTATAAAGAATCTCCTTATATAATTGCTGTTTGTGATGATACAAAATATGAAATTCAAAAAGAGTATGGTTATAAAAACGTATTGCGAATATACAATCCTATAGATAAATTAGCTTTATTGAATGCAGCTAACGATGAAACTAAAGAAGGGAATTTTATTCTTTCATATGGAAGAATTGATGATGAAGTAAAAAATTATTCACTATTAATTGAAGGTTATTCAAAATCGATTTTGCCTAAGAATAATATAGCTTTATACATTATTGGAGATGGCAAAGATGTTGAGAAATTGAAGCATAAAGTAAAACAATTAGCATTAGAGGATAAAATTATTTTCAAGCCAAAACTAGTTAATCCTTTTGGATATGTAAAATCGGCTCTTTTTACTGTTTTAACAAGTAGACATGAAGGATTTCCAAGAGTAATCATAGAATCTTTAGCACTAGGAACTCCAGTAATTTCAGTAGACTGTACTTCAGGACCTCGAGAAATTATTAATAATAAACAAAACGGATTATTGATAGAAAATTATAACCCTAATGAATTGACTAAAGCCATGAATCTATTTATTGAAGATTCTGTTTTATATAGTTATTGTAAAAATAATGCTTCGAAAAGTGTTGCTCATTTATCATTACAATCTATTTCAAATGAGTGGCAAAAAATCTTATCTAAATAAAAATTATCATTTAAACACAGAATTCATTAAACCTATTCTTGCTAGAATGTGATTTATCTTAATCAATATTTTGAGAACAAATGGTTGAAGATGAAGTAGTACTCTTTTTTTAATGGATAAATTCATTAAATTAATTCCTTCATAGAAAAAATAAAAATTTGACATATCGTTATTTAATTTGCATTTTAAAGCAATTGAAAAGCGATTATAATCAAGAAGTTTTTTAAGACTTAAATTACTTTTTTCCAGTTCAATATATTTATTGAAAAAGTAAGGGTTAACGCTGTAAGAATAATTTTTGGATAAGCTATTGGTATCATATACATATTTGGCCAGTACTTTCCAATTAAAAACTATGGGATAAATAAGTCCAATGCGAATCCACAAATCTACATCTTCTGCATTTTTAAGATTAGCATCAAAATTTCCTATTTTTTCAAAGACACTCTTATGAAAAACGGCACAAGAACTCCAAATTACACTTTCTTTTTTACTAGCTTCAAAGTAATTTACAACTTGACAATCGTTTAATTTCTTGATAGAGTAAACAGCAGGAATTATTTTATTTAAAGTTTCAATTTCAAAAGCCGCCGTAAATACTTTTTCATTTGGAAATTGATAAATATTCTGAAGCATTTCTTTTAAAAAGTCCGGTAACCAATAATCATCAGCATCTATAAAAGCGATGTACTCTGATTGCGCAACTGAAATACCATAATTTCGGGCACTAGAAACTCCTTCATTTTCTTTATAAAAATAGCGAATTCGAGAATCAGAATATTGTAAAACTTTTTCTTGGCTAGTGTCGGTAGAACCATCATTTACAATAATCAGTTCAAAATCCGTAAAGCTTTGATTGAGAACACTATTTAAAGTATTTTCAATAAATTTTTCTTTATTGTAGAGTGGAATAATGACTGAAAATTTCGACATTAATGATGATTTAATGAACAAAAATAACCTAATTTATAAAGGTCAAATACTAGTAAGGAAGGATTTTTTGAAAGAAGATTTTTTTTCATTTTAGATTTAAATACATTAAAGCAAAAAAGCACAAATTTATCCAGTTTAAAATAAAATAATTTTGAATAAAAAACACTTAATGAAGTTTCATTTGGAGCAATAATTTTATTCTTAATTAAATAATTTAGATTTTTTATTCCTCTAAGATTTTTTTCTAAAAAAACAACTGAATTTTCCAGATTCAAATGGTAAGCTGGATTTTCTATATGGCAAATCTTTATTTTGTTTTTCTTTAATTCAAGTGTAAATACCAAATCTTCGTAACCGTATTCATTAATATTTGAATGAAAAGGGATAGATAATAATATTTGTTTTTTTATTACTAAATTAGAAACTAAAGTTGTATTGTAAGGTTTTTTTTCTCTCTCAGAAACAACTATAGCCTCCCGTTTTTTTCCATAAACCCATCTAAGTAATTCAGTTTCATTGGGATTTTCTTTTTCGTAGTCAATTCCACCATAAAATACTTCATGAGTATTTTGATTTATGAGATTAATATAGTTTTTAATAAAGGAAGAACGTATTGGTAAAGTATCACAATCCATGAATAAAACCCATGAATACTTTGCCTTTAAAGCTAACAAATTCCTGTTCTTAGCTCGTCCTAAATTTTCAGAATTAATGAAATAACTACAATGCGCCAGTAGATTTATGGCTTCATTATCTCTAACTATTTCTTTATTATCAGAGGCATCATCGGCAACTAAAATTTCAAAAACAATATTTTCTTTTGTTGCTTGTTCATGTAAAACTTTAGCTAAATGCAAAGTTTTATAATTATATGTAGGTATAAGAATAGATAGCATTAAACTGTTCGCTGAACTACTTCAAAAATTTTGCTATCTTCACATTTTAGTGTTTTAGACGGAAATTTCATCAATAATGCATAGTCATGAGTTGCCATAATAACCGTTTTACCGTTTGCATTAATTTTACGTAAAACTTCTAAAACTTCCACACTAGTTTGAGGGTCTAAGTTCCCAGTGGGTTCATCTGCTAATATTAATTCGGGATCGTTCAATAATGCTCTTGCAATGGCTACTCGCTGTTGTTCACCTCCAGAGAGTTGATGTGGCATTTTATTGGCGATTAATTTCAAATCTACTTTATCTAAAACTTCATCAATTTTATTCTCCATTTCAACTTTATCGGTCCAACCTGTTGCTTTTAGAACAAAAAGCATATTTTCTTTTACGGTTCGGTCTGGTAATAGCAAAAAATCTTGAAAAACAATTCCTAATTTACGTCTTAAATACGGAATGTCATCATCTTTAAGTCCCGCCAAATCGTAATCGACAATACTTGCTTGCCCTTCTTTTAATGGCAAATCAGCATAAAGTGTTTTCATAAAACTACTTTTTCCAGATCCTGTTTTTCCAATAATATATATAAAATCTCCCTTATTTACTTCAAGATTAATATTTGATAAAATGACTTTATCTTCTTGATAAATAGTTACGTTTCTTAAAAATAAAATAGGTTCAGACATAATGCATTTGTTTATGGGGTAAAAGTAATAAGATAACGTTGGTATTCAAAATAAATTTTAGAACTAATTAAAATTGAAATCAGATTGTTAAAAAAGATGTTCATAATAAAAATAGCATTTACTTCGTTATGCAATACAGAGTAATACTTTTGAATCAATAAATAGAAATAAGATGCGTAAATTTTCAAGGTTATTTTTTCTGCTTTTTCTAATGATGTTCACTGTGGTTTCCGCTCAAAAAACGGCAATTTACACTAATGATTTGCAGGATTTTAATAGAGCTATTTCTTTATACAAAGAAAATCAATATCAATCGGCTCAAATAATTTTCGATAAAGTAAAATCAGCAATAAAAAGTACTGATATACAGGCTGATTGCGCTTATTATAGTGCTATTTGTGCCATTCATCTGAATCAGAGTAATGCAGACGTTGTTATGGAAAATTTCGTTAGAGATTATCCTACAAGTCCAAAACAAAACCAAGCTTTTATTGAAGTGGCGCATTATTATTTTGATCATGGAAAATTTCCACAAGCTCTAGAATATTTTGATAAAATAGACGAAAGCAGTTTGAGTTACGATGATTTAGATCGTTTCAATTTTCAAAAAGGCTATAGTTATTTTAGTGCCAATAAGAAAAAAGAAGCGACTCCGTACTTTAATAAAGTGCTAAATTCAAAAGAATTTGGTTCGCAAGCCAAATACTATCTCGGTTTTATGGCTTATGATAATGATGATTATAAAAATGCAACTAAGTATTTTGATCAAGTTTCTAGTGAAGAAAAGTACAGTGAAAAGCTTTCGTATTTTAAAGCAGATATGAATTTTAAATCAGGAAATTTCCAAAAAGCTATCGATTTAGGATTGGTAGCCATGCCAAAATCAACTGCATTGGAAAAATCAGAATTGAATAAAATAATTGGTGAAAGTTATTTCAATTTAAAACAATACGATAAGGCAATTCCTTATCTGTCAGCCTACAAAGGTAAAAAAGGAAAATGGAATAACACCGATTTTTACCAATTAGGATATGCCTATTACGAACAAAATGATTTTGAAAATGCTATTTCACAATTCAATAAAATCATTGAAGGTAAAGATGCTGTTGCTCAAAACGCTTACTATCATTTAGGAAAAAGTTATATGAATACAGATAAAAAGCAACAAGCTTTGAATGCTTTTAAGAATGCTTCTGAAATGCAATATGACTTAAAAATTCAGGAAGATGCCAATTTAAATTATGCTAAATTGAGTTACGAAATCGGAAATTCATATCAATCGGTTCCTGATGTTTTGTCGGCATTTATTAGTAAATATCCAAATTCTCCAAGTAAACAAGAAGTGGAGACTTTATTAATAAATTCGTTTATTACTTCAAAAAATTACAAAGGAGCTTTAGAGTTATTAGAAAAAAATAAAAATTTCGCCAATAAAGAAGCTTATCAAAAAGTAACTTTTTATAGAGGATTAGAATTGTATACTGACGGTAATTATAAAGAAGCGTTGCCAATGTTTAAAAAATCTATTGCCGAACCTAGAAATGCAAAGTTTACTGCAAGAGCTACTTTTTGGCAAGGAGAAACTCAATATGTGCTCGATAATTTTAATGACGCATTAATTAGCTACAAACAGTTTGTCGCTTTTCCAGAGTCTAAAACTACTCCTGAAAACAAAAATGTCAATTATAATATCGCCTATTGTTATTTTAAACAAAAGGAGTACGACCAGGCAGGAAATTATTTTCAAAGTCAAATAGACTTAACAAAAGACGATAAATTTCGTTTGAATGATGCATACTTGCGTTTGGGCGATTGCCGATTTGTAACTGCTAAATATTGGCCAGCCATGGATGCCTACAATAAAGTAGTTGAATTAAAAAGTGTCGATGCTGACTATGCTGCTTTTCAAAAAGCAATAAGTTACGGATTTGTTGCTAAAAATGATAAAAAAATAGAAGACTTAAACAAGTTTGTAGCAACGTATATTAAATCGCAATATCGTGATGATGCTCTGTTCGAACTAGGAAACACCTATGTTACCGAAAAGAAAAATGATTTGGCCATAAAAACCTATGATCAATTAATCAACGAATCTAAAAAAGGTTCCTATGCATCAAAAGCAATTTTGCGTCAAGGTTTAATTTATTATAATGCAGAAAATGACGCATTGGCTTTAGTGAAATTCAAAAAAATTGCTGCCGAATATCCTAAAAGCCCTGAAGCCCTCGAAGCAGTAGCAACAGCACGATTGATTTATGTTGATAACGGAAAAGTAGATGAATATGCAACTTGGGTTCGTACTTTAGATTTTGTGAATGTGTCAGATGCTGAGTTAGATAACGATACCTATGAAGCAGCAGAAAAACAATATTTGCAAAATAATACAAAGCAATCTATCGCTTCGTTTAGTAGCTATGTTTCGAAATTTCCAAACGGAATTCATGCTTTGAAAGCCAATTTTTATTTGGCACAATCCTATTTTGCTGATGGATTAGAAACCAATGCAATTCCGAATTATGAATTTGTAATTGCGCAATCAAGAAACGAGTTTTCGGAGCAATCCTTGTCAAGATTGGCTCAAATTTATTTAAAGAAAAATGATGTTTCAAAAACAATTACAACATTAAAACGATTAGAATCCGAAGCCGATTTTCCTCAAAATGTCACTTTTGCACAATCTAATTTGATGAAAACCTATTACGAGCAAAAGGATTATCCTAATGCTGTAATTTATGCTGAGAAAGTCTTGGCAAATCCTAAAATGGACGATAAAGTAAAATCAGATGCTCAAATTATTGTAGCACGTTCTGCTATTCAAACCAACGATGAACCAAAAGCGAGATTGGCTTATGCAAAATTACTAACCATTGCAAAAGGGGAACTAGCAGCTGAAGCACTTTATTATGATGCCTATTTTAAAAATAAAGATTTAAAATTTGAAGCTTCAAATACTACAGTTCAAAAACTAACTAAAGATTATTCAGGCTATAAATATTTTGGAGCAAAAGGATTAGTGCTCATGGCTAAAAACTTTTACGGTTTAAAAGACAGTTTCCAAGCCACTTATATTCTAGAAAGTGTGATTAAAAATTTCACCAATTTTCCAGATGTAGTTTCTGATGCTCAAAAAGAACTAGACGGGATAAAAGCAGAAGAGTCAAAAACCAATTCATCAATTCAGAATTAGATAGTAGAAAAAAAAGAATAGAATATTGAATGTATTTTGAATCAATATTCAAACTTCTAAAATTAAAAAATATATGAAAATCCAAATTCAACATAAAATCACTGTTTTTTTACTTCTTGCCAGTTTGCAAATTGTTTCTGCACAAAAAAAAGACGAAAATATCG
The DNA here is from genome assembly GCF_042677265.1 of Flavobacterium myungsuense. Taxonomy (NCBI): domain Bacteria; kingdom Pseudomonadati; phylum Bacteroidota; class Flavobacteriia; order Flavobacteriales; family Flavobacteriaceae; genus Flavobacterium; species Flavobacterium myungsuense. The sequence continues at coordinate 47,091 of NZ_JBHTIZ010000045.1, forward strand.
GTACTGAAGTAGTAAACGTGGTAAAGCCTTATACACCTACAATTTCAGATGCATTCAAGATTAAAGAAACTCCAACTCTGGAGGATGATGACAATACTAGGACAGAAAATATTAAATATACCATTTTCTCTTTTCCAGTAGCTTCTACGTTTTCGCCATCAAAAGGAAAGGCTGCAAATGTGGATAAATCGAAAGAAGAGCGATTATATAAAAATTATTTTACGGGAGGATTGGGCAATTATTTAACTGTTTTTAGTGAGCTTTATGTTACAGAAAACATTGGCGATAATGATTATTTTGCCGGAATGGTAAAACATTTGTCTTCAAATGGAGGAATAGAAAATATTCCTGTAAACGATAGTTTTTTGAATACTTCATTAGACTTAACTTATGGCAGTAAAAAGAGTGATTATTCATGGAGTACGGATTTAGGCTATCAAATTCAAAACTACCATTGGTATGGTTTGCCTTTAGATTATGGAGCATCGTTGAACGAAGTAGAAAGAAATGGAATTTATGATAGCTTAGACAAAGGTCAAACGTATCATAATTTTTATTTAGGCGGAAAAATTAATTTTAATGAAAGTATATTTAATGAAATTTCATTAAAATACAATCGTTTTTGGGATGGTTACAACTCCTCTGAAAACCGATTCGTTGCAAAGCCATCCTTTCAGTTAGATATTGTAGAAAATCTGATAAAAACCAATTTGATTGTTGATTATGTTGGCGGAACTTTTGCCAAGGATTTTTTATGGACAACTGCTATAGACTATGGTTTTGCTAATTTTGGTGTAAACCCAAGTTTTGCTGTCAAAAAAGACGATTGGTCTATCAATTTAGGGGCTTCAATTTTCTATAGTTTAGATACAAAACGAAGTGACAATCAACTATTCTTTTATCCACAAATCAATGCTTCTCTAAAAGTTGTAGGCGATTTAATGGTTTTTTATACGGGTATTGAAGGTAGTTTGGAACAAAATTCGTATCGCGATTTTACGAATATAAACTCATTTCTATCTCCAAATATATTGATTGCTCCAACAGATAGGCAATACGATATTTTTGCAGGATTAAAAGGAAAATTATCAAACTATGTAAGCTATAATGTAAAAGGGTCTTATGTAAATGAAAAAAACAGAGGGTTGTTTAGAAGCAATTCGTACAATGAAAATGTTCCTATTCTAGAGGAGTATCAATATGGAAATTCATTTGGTATTGTATATGATAAACTAAAAACCTTGAGTTTTTTCGGAGAATTGAAAGCCGATTTCTCTAAAAATATTTCGTTTGGAATCAACGGAACTTTCAGTTCTTTTTCTACTTCAAATCAGCAAGAAGCATGGAATTTGCCGGCGATTCAATTAAGTACAAATCTAGATATAAATATTACCCAAAAATGGTATGCAGGAGCAGCTGTATTTTTTGTAGGAGAGCGAAAAGATTTGATTCAAAGAACTAATGTATTTCCATTGTTACCTGAATCAAATATTCTGAAAATTGACAGTTATTTTGATGCTAATGTACATGTTGGATATAAGTATAGCGAACGATTTACCGCTTTTTTACGATTGAACAATATTGCTAATCAAGCGTATCAAAAATGGTTGAATTTTCCAGTGCAGTCCTTTCAAATTATGTTGGGAGGGAATTATAAATTTGATTTCTAATGACTTAATCTAACCACAAGGAGCACAAAGAAGGCACTAAGTACGCAAATAGAAATAAATTAAAATCTTCGTGAGCCTTGTGCTTTCTTTGTATTCTTCGTGTTTAAACTTTTTACCCCATTATGACTTTCAAACAAAAAATACATCAACAGTACCAACAGTTAGTCCAAGACAGAATCGATGTTTTTAGAGATATGATTGTTGCTTTAACTGAAGATTCTAAAAATGATGCCAAAGGTTCTGCTGGTGACAAACACGAAACGGCTTTGTCGATGATGCATATTGAGCAGGAAAAACTCAATCACAAATTGAAAGAAGTACTAGCTCAAAAAGCGATTTTAGACAAGATTGATTCCACAACAATTGCCACAACCATTATCGTGGGAAGCTTAGTCAAAGCCAATGGTTTTTATCTTTATTTAAGTACAGCACTTCCTAAAATTGCTGTTGAAGGAACTACTGTTATTGCTTTATCTCCGCAATCGCCATTAGGAAATAAACTGATGGGAAATCAAGTGAGTTTTTCGTTTGAAATTAATGGAACGAACTATTTGATTGAAGAAATAGCATAAAAAATCAATTTTAATTTACAATGCTTACATTCGTTTTATCTGTGTCCAATTCTTTCTAACTGACTGCTATTACAATATAGTTTCATAACAAAGAAATCAAATTTAACATAATGTTAAATTAACATCTTCTTTCACAAAAAACTGTTGAAATCATAAAAATAAAACATCATTCCCTAATAAAACTTTCGTAATTTTGCCGACTTAAAAGTTTGACTTTAAAACGAAACGAAATTATGAGCAAAACAATGACAGTCGACATCTTGTCAAGTATCAAAGGAGCAAAGCCTTCCGAGAGCGTGAACCAATTATTTGAGGTAATTAAAAATGCAATTCCATCAAATGAAAATGCCGTAAATAATGTCAATCATAATTGTGTATCGGTTAATAATTTAAGAGAGGATGTTGTATTAGAGAGTTCGGATTTGGAGAAACAACTCATCTTGGAAAATTTCCCGAACAAAAAAAATGGTTTTTTAGTAGTTGCTAAAGTTATAGAAGGATAAAATGGATTCTCAAATAAAAAATATACACCAACAGTTGGTTTCAAAACAAATATCTTGCACCGCTTTGGTACAAGAAAAATTAGGGTTACTGAAACAAAATACTTATAACTCTGTCAATTCCTTATTAGATACTTTGGCCTTAGATTTAGCTGCAAAAGTAGATGCTAAAATCGCAAAAGGAGAAACCATAGGTTTGTTAGAAGGCATTCCTTTTGGAATTAAAGATGTATATATGGTGCAAGGAACTTACGCTACTGCAAGTTCTGATTTGCTAAAAAATTATAAATCGCCTTACACAGCAACAGCCATTCAAAAATTATTGGATGCTGGCGCTATACCTTTAGTAAAAGAAAACTGTGATAGTTTTGGTCACGGTTCGTCTAGCGAAAACACGATTTTTGGTGCTGTAAAAAACGCTATCAATCCTGCATTAGTTGCTGGAGGGTCAAGTGGTGGTTCTGCAGTGAACGTAGCCAAAGAATTCACCGTGTTTTCTATTGGTGGCGATACGGGCGGTTCAATTCGTCAACCTGCTGGGTACAATCATATTTATGGTTTTAAACCAACTTACGGAAGAATTTCTCGATTTGGATTGATGGCGTATGCTTCTTCAACAGATTGTGTGGGTCCATTGGCGAAATCAATTGAAGATATTCGAATTGTATTAAACGTAATGAGCGGAAAAGATCCAAAAGATCAAACTTCATTTGCTTCAATGGAAATTAGTGAAGAAGCAATAGCGACTTCACCAGTCAAAACAATTGGGTATTTCAAAAACTTTATTGAGAGTGACGCCATTGATGCACAAATAAAAAGGGACTTTTTAGCTGTTATCGAAAAACTGAAAGCCAAAGGAATTGCAGTAAAAGAATTGGATTTCTTTAAATCGGATATTTTAGTTTCGACTTACTATACCTTGGCAATGGCTGAAACAGCTTCGAATTTGTCTCGTTTAGATGGAACCAATTACGGAAACCGTATTGAAGCGGAGAATTTAATCGAAAGCTATGCGGTAACCCGTTCTGAAAATTTTTCGGAAGAAACAAAACGAAGAATTGTTGGTGGAAACCAAGTGTTGTCTCAAGGTTTTTCGGATGAAATCTATTTAAAAGGATTGGCTGTAAGAGATCAGATTTCGGAGAACTTCAGTAAAGATTTTCAAGAAGTCGATATTATTTTGTCGCCAGTTACACCTAGTACTCCGCCTAAAATTGGAGACAGTTTGAAAGATCCTTTGGCGATGTATTTGTCCGATGCTTACACAGTTGGTTTTAGTTTAGGACAATTACCAACTTTAACGGTGCCACAAGGAACGAGCACTGGACTGCAAATCACTGCAGCAAAAAATAATGATGAATTAGTATTGCAATTTGCAAACTTCTTAAAAGATACACTATAATGGAATTGGAGCAATTAACAGCGGCAATTAAAGCCCACGATTTAGAATTGGTAATCGGACTGGAAACTCATGTTCGATTGAATACCAAAACCAAGTTGTTTTGTTCTTGTCCCAACCAAGAAATTGAAACACCTAATGAGAATATATGTTCTGTTTGTACGGGACAAATGGGCGTTTTACCTGCTATAAATAAAGAAGCAATCACCAAAGCAATTTATTTTGGAAAAGCGGTGAACTCGTCATTTAGTAATGAGGTAATTTCTTGGGATAGAAAGCATTACGAATATCCAGATAACCCTAAAAATATTCAAATAACGCAATATCATAATCCGATAATTCCTGACGGTCACGTTTCTTGTTACCGAAATGACGGTTCTCAATTTACCGTAAATTTAACGCAGGTTCATATCGAAGAAGATGCTGCCAAATTGATGCACGAAAAGAAAATTTCGTTAGTCGATTTTAACAAAGCAGGCGTTCCATTGATTGAAATTGTTACAGAACCTTGTATCAGAAATATTGAAGATGCCTCGACTTATGCGCAATACATTCAACGTATTGTTCAAAACTTGGGAATATCGGAAGCGAATTTGGAAAAAGGAGAATTCAAATCGGATGTTTCCGTTTCTTTACGTAAAAAGCATTCTTACGAATTAAATCCAAGAACCGAAATCAAAAACTTGAACTCGTTTAAGTTTATGGTAGAAGCTTTGAAGGAAGAAGTGGAGAAACAGTTCAATTATTTTATTGAGCACAAAGAGTTTCGACCAGACCAAACTACAGTGTTGTGGGATGCTGATTTGAAGCAGACTAAAACCATGCGTAAAAAAGAATTTGAAGCGGATTATCGTTTTATCTCTGAACCGGATTTACCTTTCGTAAATATTAAAGCGGAGATTGAAGCCATTAAGGTCGACACAAGCGCTTTGCCTTATGCTGTGGAATCTATTTTAATTAATGGTGGCGTTTTGCCACAAGATGCTAAATTTTTTACAGCAGATGCGTTGCGTTCCAGAACATTTGTGACTTTAAATAACGAAATCAATGATCCGTCGTTTGTTGCTAAAACTTTGGCAAACAATGTAAAGGCGGAAGACTATTCCAAAATCCATAATATTGAGCATTTAACAACCATTTTTGTGTTGTTTAAATCAGAAAAAATCACGGCGGTTTTAGTTCAAAATGCGATTGCAGGTTATTTAAAAGATCAAAATTTTGATTACAACAAGTACTTTGAAGAAAACACCATTTCGGAAGATAAAGTACAAGAAGTTATTGCTAAAGTGATTTTAGAAAATGAGGCTGTTGCCAATGATATTAAAGCAGGAGACCAAGGAAAAGCAGGGATTTTAGTTGGTAAAGTTTTAGGTGTTATCGGAAAAGGAGCGAACGGGAAAGTAATTCGTCAAATTATTATAGACCAATTAGGAGCCGCCGTTGTTTTAGAAAAAGAAGAAGCATCAGAAAAAATATCGAAAGAATCTATTTCGGAAAATAAAGAGGTTCAAGAAGAAGCTCTTCCTGAAATTCCTATTATTATAAAAGAAACGTATCGTACTCATAAAATTTCTCAATTATCTGAAGAAAACATTCAACAAGAAGTCATGTTGTCGGGCTGGGTTGCCAGTGTGCGTGACCACGGTGAATTAATGTTTATCGATTTGCGTGATTCAAGTTACGAGATTTTTCAAGTACGAATCAGCAGAGAGTCATTTTCTAATATCGATGAGTTAGTGAAACTGAAACCGGAATCAGTAATTTCGGTTACAGGTATTGTAGTTGGACGTAATGAAGATGATTACAATGCAGGACTACGTACTGGTAAAATTGAATTGGAAACTTCGGTTTTAGAAATTTTAAATTTATCTAAAACCTTGCCTTTTGAAATCAAAAGAGCTGCTAAAACAAACGAAGCCATTCGTTTTCAATACAAGTTCTTAGATCATAGAAATGAAGAGGTTAGAAGAGCCATCGTAAACCGTCATAAAGTAATCAAGTTATTACGCGACATTTTAGACGAAGAAGAATTTTTAGAAATTGAAACGCCAATTTTAAGTGCAGGAACCGATGAAGGAGCACGCGAATTTATTGTTCCAACACGTAAGCAAGCTGGTTTCTTTTATACACTACCACAAGCGCCGCAACAGTTCAAACAGATGTTGATGGTGAGTGGTTATGAAAAATATTTCCAAATTGCGCGTTGCTTTAGAGATGAAGATTCTCGTGGTGATCGTCAACCAGAGTTCACTCAATTGGATATGGAAATGGCGTATGCCAGTATGCAGCAAATTATAGATTTAAACACCAAAATGTTTAATGAAGTAGTGAAGAAAATATATGGCAACAAGTGGATTTTACGTCCGTTTGAAGTCATTACCTACAAAGACGCCATGGATTTTTACGGATGTGACCGACCTGATTTACGTTACGGCTTAAAAATGCAAGACATTACCAATATTGTAAAAGAAACTACTTTCCAGGTATTTAGTAAACCAATTGAAGACGGTGGAATTGTAAAATGCATCAAAGTTTCGGCTCAAGAGCAAGGCAACAAGCGAATGTCTAAAGGCCAAATCGAAAACCTAACCGCTATTGCGCAACAGCACGGTTTGGGTGGATTGGCTTATATTATTGTAAATGAAGAGGAGCTGCAATCGCCCATTATTAAGTTCTTAGGTGAAGATATTGCTGCAGGAATTATAAAAGCGACTAATGCACAAGTGGGCGATATTGTATTCTTCTCAGCAGCAGATTATACAACGGCAAATAAAGCTTTGGATGCGGTTCGTCAGGAAATGGGTAAAATATTGCACTTGATTAATCCAAAAGAATTATGTCCGGCTTGGGTAATTGATTTCCCAATGTTTGAAAGAACAGATGAAGGAAGATGGACATTTACACACAATCCGTTCTCAATGCCTGCTATTTATGATTTGGAAAAACATATGAAAGGCGATGATAAGGAAATAGGTACGATTATAGCTCAACAATACGACATTATCTTGAATGGTTACGAAATAGGAGGAGGATCAGTTCGTGCCCATAAATCGGAGATTCTGGAAGCTACCTACAGAAATATGGGTTACAACAAAGAAGAGATGATAAAAAGCGTGGGAACGATGTACAAAGCTTTCCAATACGGAGCACCGCCACACGGAGGAATCGCTTGGGGAATCGACCGTTTAATGATGATTTTAGAGAAAAAAGCATCCATTAGAGAAGTAATGGCTTTCCCAAAAACAGGAACCAGTGAAGATTTATTATTTGGAGCACCATCGCTTTTATCTGATAAAAAAGTGGAAGAAATGAATGTCAAGATCATGAGGAAATAGGGGGTTTCAATTGCAATGACAATAGCAAATTCAATTGAAATTATACAAATAAGTAAAGTCTATCCGTTTCAAATAGAGACCTGTTTCTATTTTCAATTTTTTCTTTTTTTATTGTCTTTGCAATTGACATTGATTTTTGAAATTGTCATTTTTTTTTAACAAGTAACCGCTTAAAACTTGATTTTGGGACTAACTTTTTCTTTCCAATTTTATGATTTGCCATTACAGCATCCTTTTCAGATTTCTAGGTATACTGTCACGGTACAAAAAACCGCGATAGTTTGTATTTCTGATGGAATTCATTTCGGATACGGAGAAGCAACTGTAAATCCCTATTACCATAGTACTCAAGAGCGATTAAAAGAAAGTTTCATCAAAATACAAGCACTAGTCGAAGCTGCTTCTGGACTTCATCCTGAGGAACTCTGGAAAAACATTGAGCCAATTCTTAAAAACGATTATTTTGCATTATGTGCATTTGATATAGCCTATTGGGATTTTTATGCTAGAAAGAACAATAAACCTCTTCGAAGTTATTGGTCCGATGAAGAGGCTATTACTCCACTCACATCATACACCATTGGCATTGATTCCATCGAAAAAATGCAACAAAAAATCTTGGAGAAACCTTGGCCTATTTATAAGATTAAATTAGGAACTTCTAATGATATTGAAATAGTAGAAAGCTTACGTAAAATTACAGACTCGGTATTTAGAATTGATGTTAATTGTGCTTGGAATGCCGAACAAACGATTAAGAACAGCAATATTCTTAGAGATTTGAATGTGGAATTTATTGAACAACCGCTCAAGGCTGATGATAGTGAAGGTATGAAAAAAGTAAAATCCGAATCCTATTTACCAATAATTGCCGACGAAAGTTGTCAGAGAGAAACAGATGTTTCCATTTGCTGTGAATTGTTTCATGGAATTAATATAAAACTAATGAAGTGTGGTGGAATTACTCCTGCTTTGAGAATGATTAAAGCGGCAAGGGAAGAAGGATTACTTCTGATGGCCGGTTGTATGACTGAATCAACAATTGGAATATCAGGATTAACTCAAATTGCATCGCTTTTAGACTATTTAGATGCTGACGGAGCCTTGTTACTAAGTCAAGATATTGCAAGTGGCGTAACATTTGATTTTGGAAATATTGTATATTCAAATTCATTCGGTACAGGAGCTAAATTATACACATAAATAATCAAAAAATGTTAATAACTTCAATGCTAAATGGGCTATTTTCGGCTTATTATCATTCCTGTTTTCATATATTTGCGTGTTAGACAAAAAAAGACATTTTTACGATAATTTTATTATGAGCGACGAAATAAAAAAGAACAATTATTCAGCAGATAGTATTCAGGCATTAGAAGGAATGGAGCACGTTAGAATGCGTCCATCGATGTATATTGGAGATGTAGGGGTTAGAGGTTTACACCATTTAGTTTATGAAGTTGTCGATAACTCGATTGATGAGGCAATGGGAGGCCATTGTGATACTATTGGTGTTGCAATCAATGAAGACGGATCGGTAACTGTAGAAGATAACGGTCGAGGTATTCCAGTAGACATGCATAAAAAAGAAGGTATCTCTGCTTTAGAAGTAGTTATGACTAAAATCGGAGCAGGAGGTAAGTTTGATAAAGATTCTTACAAAGTTTCGGGAGGTCTTCACGGTGTGGGAGTTTCTGTTGTAAACGCTCTTTCAAAACGAATGAAGTCTACAGTTTTTAGAGACGGAAAAGTTTACGAACAAGAATATGAAAGAGGAAAATCAATATATCCAGTAAAACAAGTTGGTGAGACTACAAAGCGTGGTACTATGCAAACGTTTTATCCAGACGATCTTATATTTACACAAACTACTGAATTTTCCTTTGAAACTCTTTCAGCACGTATGCGAGAGTTATCTTTCCTTAATAAAGGCATTACCATTACTTTTACCGATAAAAGAGAGGTAGATAAAGATGGAAATTTTGTTCAAGAGGTATTTCATTCTACCGAAGGTCTGAAAGAGTATATTCGGTATTTAGATGGAAACAGAGAACCAATTATTTCTCATGTTATTTCAATGGATTCTGAAAAGGGCGAAATTCCTGTTGAGGTGGCTTTGATATACAATACTAGTTATACAGAGAATATCTTTTCTTATGTAAACAATATCAATACACATGAAGGAGGAACGCACTTGCAAGGTTTCAGAACAGGTTTAACGCGTTCGTTAAAGAAATATGCTGATGCTTCCGGAATGTTAGATAAACTGAAATTTGAAATTGCTGGAGATGATTTCCGAGAGGGATTAACCGCCATTGTTTCAGTAAAAGTCGCTGAACCACAATTTGAAGGACAGACTAAAACCAAACTCGGAAATAGAGAGGTCGTGTCTCCTGTAAGTCAAGCAGTTGCAGATATGATTGAAATTTATTTGGAAGAGAATCCAAATGATGCTCGTATCATTGTTCAAAAAGTAATTTTAGCTGCTCAAGCACGACATGCTGCTAAGAAAGCACGTGAAATGGTGCAACGTAAAACCGTTCTTGGTGGCGGTGGTTTACCAGGAAAATTATCCGATTGTTCCGAACAAGATCCTGCAAAATGTGAAGTATATCTTGTCGAGGGAGATTCGGCAGGTGGAACTGCAAAACAAGGTCGTGACAGAAATTTTCAAGCAATTTTACCATTAAGAGGTAAGATTTTGAATGTAGAGAAAGCCATGCATCACAAAGTTTTTGAAAACGAAGAGATTCGAAACATATTTACTGCCTTAGGAGTAACTATTGGAACAGCTGAAGATACCAAAGCTTTAAATTTAGAAAAACTACGTTACCATAAAGTAATTATTATGTGTGATGCCGATGTCGATGGTAGTCATATTTCTACTCTAATATTAACATTTTTCTTCCGTTTTATGAAGGAATTAATCGAAGAAGGTCACGTTTATATTGCTGCACCACCTTTGTATTTAGTTAAAAAAGGAAACAAAAAAGAATATGCTTGGACGGACAATCAGCGTGATATTGCAAATGAAAAAATGGGAGGTAGCGCAGCAATCCAGCGTTATAAAGGTCTTGGAGAAATGAATGCAGAACAATTATGGGAAACGACAATGGATCCTAATTTTAGAACCCTTCGTCAAGTGACTATTGATAGTTTAGCAGAAGCCGATCGAGTATTTTCAATGTTAATGGGTGACGATGTTCCACCACGCAGAGAGTTTATCGAGAAAAATGCAGTATACGCAAATATCGATGCATAAAAACGTTATAATTTGAGGTATACTTTTTTATGCCTCAATTTTTTTGAGGTTATGAAGAAAGCTCTCTTTTTTATTTTGTTTTTTTATAATTGTAGTTACTCGCAATCTTTTGACCCAAAGGTTTTAGAACATATAGATGAATTTTTTATTGATGCGGTTTTTTATGCGGATCAATTTATAACTCCAGCCACCGATGCAGCTGTTTATCAGTCGTCAGGTGGCTGGATTTTCTCTGCAAAAAAAGAGAAACGTTGGAGTACTACTTTTGGAATACATTCTAACGTTTTTTTTGTTCCTAATAGCGACAGAACATTCGTTTTAAAAGATTCCGATTTTACTTTTCTAAAAATTCAAGATGCAACATCGGCAACAATTCCTACTGCTCTGGGAAATGGAGAACAAATCAATATTGTTGATAGATACGGAGTTATAAATCCGAATTTTCCAATTGAAACTCCAAAAGGAATTAATGAAAATATTATATTTTACCCGCATCTTTCCGCCGCAGTTTCATTAGGTTCTGGAACAGAATTAATTACCAAATTTGCGCCAAGAACTAAAATAAAAAGAGGAGAATATCAAGTATATGGTTTTGGGTTGAAGCATAATATAAGTCAATATAGTAAGGCATTAGAATCAAAAAATATTAATCTTGCCATGATTTTAAGTAATTCAAGAGAAAATATAAGTTTTGATTTTCTAGATATTAGGACTAATTTTGGAACTCTCGGTATCAATAGGATTAATGGAAGTGTAAACACATGGCAGTTTCAAACCAATGTTTCAAAAGAGTACAATAATTTTGAATTTATGTTAGGTTCTATTGTTAACAGTAGCGATTTTAAATATAAATTTTCAGGAGAAAAAGGGACTATTGATGAATTTATAAATTTTCCGAGGGGGACTTCTCAAGAATTTCTAAACGAAAAGCTAAAAGAAATTTACAAAACAAAAATTAACGCTATTTTTGAGCTTTCAGTAGCTTACAAATGGAATAGAATATTTTTTCATTCATCAATTGCGTTTAATAAATTTGTAAATACTAATTTTTCTATACATTATAAATTAAATTAATTTTCTTTCTTTTGTAAAGATTTAAGAAAAAAATTAAAATTAAATAAATATAAACAAAAAACAACAACAAAATGAAAGTTACAATTGTAGGAGCAGGAAACGTAGGTGCTTCATGTGCAGACGTTATTTCTTATAGAGGAATTGCTAGCGAAGTAGTATTATTAGACATCAAAGAAGGGTATGCTGAAGGCAAAGCTATGGATTTGATGCAATGTGCAACAAATACAGGTTTTAATACTCAAATAATCGGAGTTACAAACGATTATTCAAAAACAGCAAATAGTGATGTAGTAGTAATTACTTCAGGAATTCCAAGAAAACCAGGGATGACTCGTGAAGAATTAATAGGAATAAATGCTGGAATTGTAAAATCGGTTGCTGAAAACATTCTTAAATTTTCTCCTAATACAATTATTGTAGTTGTATCAAATCCTATGGATACAATGACTTATCTTACCTTAAAAGCCACAGGTCTTCCAAAAAATAGAATTATAGGTATGGGTGGAGCTTTAGACAGTTCTCGTTTTAGATATTATTTATCAAAAGCTTTAAATAAACCGTCAAATGATATTTCTGCAATGGTAATTGGTGGTCATGGAGATACAACTATGATTCCATTAACCAGATTGGCTTCTTATAATGGTATTCCGGTTTCTGAATTTTTATCTCAAGAAGCTTTAGATAAAGTTGCTGCCGATACTATGGTTGGTGGAGCAACTCTTACAGGATTATTAGGTACATCGGCTTGGTATGCACCAGGTGCTTCTGTAGCGTATCTAGTTGATAGTATTTTAAATAATCAACACAAGATGATTGCTTGCTCAGTATTATTAGAAGGGGAGTACGGACAATCAGATCTTTGTATTGGAGTTCCTTGTATTATTGGTCGTAACGGAGTTGAGCAAATTTTAAATATTGAACTTAACGATAGCGAAAAAGAAAAATTTGCTAAAAGTGTTGATGCTATTCGAAACATGAATGCTGATTTAGCTTCGGTTTTATAAAATCAATTTATATTTATTAAAACGGTAATCTTAAATTTAAAGGTTGCCGTTTTTTTTTTTGTTTGAAAGATTTAAAAAAGTTCTATCTTCGCTTTTTAAAAAATTAAATATGAAATACATAACTCTTTGTCAATTAGTTTTATTAGTCGCTTTATCTTCTTGTTCTAATGATAGTTCACCTTCACAAGAAGTTCCAAAAGATGATGGCGTAGCAACCAACTTTTATCCAATAAAAGAAAGTAATTATTGGATTTATAAAACAGAAAACACCTCAGTTAATCCAAATACAACAGGTAGGGATTCATTATATATTGAAAAAGAAGTCGAAATTAATGGTTTTACGTACCAAAAAATGAAAACTAAATTCCTTCCAACTGGTTTTTATTGTGGGGCTTTAGAAAACAATGCTGTACGAGTAGACGGTAAAATGATTAAACTAACAGGAGATCTCTCTGTAAATATTGTCGAAAGTTTACCTGTTGATTTTTCTGTTAGTGATTTTGTTATTTTCAAAGAAAACGCAGCTCCTTCAGAAGAGATTGGTAAAGTATCAGGTACAATTACCAACACTACAGCTATACCTGGGTTTCCATTAACGGTTAATTATGTTTTAACTGCAAAAGAAGACGGAAGTCTAGCTACATTTAAATCCAATGGTTTTGATTATGTTGATGTTAAAAAAGTCAAATTGGTTTTAAATGTAAAGGTAACAACGAAAATTGAGCAGTTTACCATAAATACTTTATCTTCAGACAATCAAGATGTATTGGTTTCTACACAATATTATGCCAAAAATTATGGTTTAATTAAAGCGGAAACTAATGTTAAATACAATTTAAATCCTGCAATTGGAGCATTTACAACAGTTGAATTCCCTTTATCTGGAAGTCAAAATAGTAATGATTATCTACTATTTAAAAAAACAAATTAGAGATTTAATTGGTTTTTCAATCAAACAATTATTTTATTTATAATACTTTCTCTTTTTTTAATATTAATCGATAAATTAATTGGTTAATCTACACCAGAATTATATATTTGCACGTTTTAAAAAATGATGCCGACTTAAATTCACTTTTAAGAAGGTATTTATTTTATTAAATCAACCATAAACTAAACAAACAGAATTAATTAATTTTTAGTAATAATGCAGAATAGAGGACTAGTTAAATTTTTCGCAATTTTATTTGCATTGGTAAGTATCTACCAACTTTCTTTCACTTTCGTATCTCATAATGTAGAGAACGACGCAAAAACTTTTGCAAATGGAAATTCAGAAAAAGAATTAAAATATTTAGATTCCATTGGAAAAGAAAAAGTATTTAATCTCGGATTTACTGACTTTACTTATAATGAAGTAAAAGACAAAAAAATCAATAAAGGTCTTGACCTTGAAGGAGGTATTAACGTACAACTTCAAATTTCTGTAAAAGACATTATTAAAGGATTAGCTAATAATACTAAAAATCCAGTTTTCAACAAAGCTCTTGCTGATGCTACGGCGAACAGACAGGGAAATCAAGATTATATTGATGCTTTTTTCGAAGCTTTTGAAAAAAACTCTGCGGGAACTGTAAAGCTAGCTTCACCTGAAGTTTTTTCAAATAAAATCGTTGGAGACGAAGTAAACTTTAGAATGACTGACGACCAAGTTAAAAAAGTCGTTCGACGTAAAGTAGACGAATCTATCGAAAGTGCTTTTGAAGTATTAAGAAAACGTATAGATAAATTTGGAGTAACACAACCTAACATTCAAAAAATTGGAGAATCAGGAAGAATATTAGTTGAACTTCCTGGAGCAAAAGATGTAGATCGTATTAAGAAATTATTACAAAGTACGGCACAATTAGAGTTTTGGGAAACCTATAAAATTGATGATTTAGGTAATTTCTTAATGGCTGCTAACAATGCTTTGAAGCTAACTGAAAAATCAGCAGTAAATGTGAAAGAAACTGCAAAAAAAGGAATCGATACTTTATTAACAGATAAAGTGAAAGATACTGTTGCTGATGCAAAAGATTTAGGGCCTTTATTATCTAAATTCGTTAGCCAAGGTGGAGGACCAGTTCTTGCTGTTTCAGATCCTAAAGACACCGCTTCAATAAATGGGTATTTAAAGAGACAAGATATTAGAAATTTATTGCCTGCAGACAAGCGTTACGCTAAATTTGTATGGGGAAAACCTTCTGTAAATGTTGACGAAAAAACAAAAAAAGAGGTTGAAACAGTTGAATTATATGCTTTAAAAGGAAATAGAGACAACCAAGCTGCAATGAGTGGTGGGGTAGTAACTGATGCTAAAGACTCATTCGATCAATTAGGAAAACCATCGGTAACGATGCAAATGAATGGTCAAGGAGCGAAAGCTTGGGAAGAACTTACAGGAAAAGCATTTACTCAAAAAAGCAATATCGCAATTGTTTTAGATGACATCGTATATTCTGCACCTGGAGTTTCAAGTGGTCCAATTTCTGGAGGAAGATCTGAAATATCTGGGGTATTTGATGTAACAGAAACAAAAGATTTAGCAAACGTTTTAAGAGCAGGTAAATTACCAGCTTCTGCTGAAATTGTGCAATCAGAAGTAGTAGGACCATCTTTAGGTCAAGAAGCTATTGATAATGGAACCAATTCTGCAATTATTGGTTTATTAATCGTTTCCTTATGGATGATGGTGTACTATGGTAAATCTGGTTTTTATGCTAATATCGCTTTAGCAATCAACCTTTTATTCTTATTTGGAATCTTAGCAAGCTTAGGAGCTGTACTAACTTTGCCAGGAATCGCGGGTATCGTTTTAACCATGGGAACTGCTGTCGATGCTAACATTATCATTTATGAAAGAGCCAAAGAAGAATTACGTTTAGGAAAAACTATTGAAGAAGCCATTAAAGCTTCATTTGGTTGGAAAGGAGCTATGCGTTCTATTGTTGATGCAAACGTAACCCACGTATTAACTGGAGCAGTATTATTAATTTTTGGTACAGGTCCAATTCAAGGTTTTGCAACTACCTTGTTAATAGGTATTGCAACTTCATTATTTACCTCTATTTTCATTACACGAATATTGTTAGATTGGAGTGTAAACAAAGGAAACAAATTAACTTTTGTTACAGGTTTCTCTAAAAACTTCTTCACGAATTTTCATTTTGATTTCTTGAAAATAAAAAAATATACTTACATATTCTCATTAGTTGTTTGTGTAGTGAGTGTTGCTTCATTAGCTACAAATGGTTTGAATTACGGAGTTGATTTTAAAGGTGGAAGAACTTTTCAAGTACATTTTGAAAAACCAATTGCTGCCGAAGAAGTGAGAGAAGATTTACTTAAAGTTTTAGACGGTAGTGTTGAAGCTAAGATTTTTGGAAAAGACAATCAATTAAAAATTACAACTAAATTCAAGGTTGATGAAGCTGGTTCAGAAGCAGATCAAGCGGTGAATAAAATATTGTATGATAATTTGAAAAAGCATTTTTCTGCTGACATGACTTACGAAAAATTCGTAAACAGTTATGATGGTAAACAATACGGTATTTTGCAAGCTTCTAAAGTAGGACCAACAGTTGCAGATGATATTAAAACCAATTCCTATTGGGCAGTTCTTGGAGCTATGCTTATCGTTGGGTTGTATTTAGTAATCAGTTTCAGAAAATGGCAATACAGTTTAGGTGCAATCGCAGCGGTGGCGCATGACGTAATTTTCGTGTTAGGGATTTATTCTTTATTATGGAAGTATATGCCTTTTGGAATGGAAATCGATCAGCACTTTATTGCAGCGATTCTAACTGTAATCGGATACTCAATGAACGATACGGTTATTGTATTTGACAGAGTTCGTGAGTACATAGGTGGTAAAGTGAAAGGAAACTTTAACTCAATCGTAAACCAATCGATTAACTCTACGATGTCAAGAACCATCAATACCTCATTAACGATGATTTTAGTATTGTTAATCATGTTTATATTTGGTGGTGAATCTATCAGAGGATTTATCTTCGCCATGTTGATAGGTATTGTTGTAGGAACGTATTCATCATTGTTTATAGCAACTCCAGTTCTTTGCGACACCATTTCTGATGCTGAACACAAAAGAATTGAAGAAGAACATAACAAAGAGTAACAGCTTTTTATATATTAGAAAATGCCCGAAATGAATCGGGCATTTTTTTTTGGTTTGTTTTGAAAGTGAGGTTTCGTTACAACTTTAAATTTGTTGTGATAATTTTTTTGAGTTTATAAAAATTATCGCAAAGTTGTGATTAGATAATTATTTTTTGAAAAGGTATCACAATCTTGTCATAAAAATAGAGCTGTTTAAAAAACGAACACAGGATAAATACTTCCGAATTCTTTTTACAACAGTAGGCATTCCTTTTCGAGTATAAAAAATTGAATCCACCAAGTGTACCGTTCAACTCAAAAAGACTTTTAACCTTTGCCATAGGGATATATATTATATTGTAGAAGCAACAAAAATAGTTATTTATTATATAAATACAAGAAATTAAAAAATAAGTATATAGTATATATATAGTAACTAAAAGTATAAAATGAATATGTGAACCAACAATCCAGCTACTTGATAATTAAGTTAAATTATGTGAAAAAGGCAGTACAATAATCGTTTATACTAATCTTAAATGGGACTGCATTACAATGTTAATTATACAGCGGCAGGAATTTAATTGTAATTCAAAAAAATAACCCCTAAATAAGGGGCTACTAATTCTAAATTAAGTGGAGTCGGGGAGAGTCGAACTCCCGTCCAAACAAGCAACTAAAAAACTTTCTACACGCTTATTTCCTGTTTAGGTTTTCGACGTTGGGCTAGGACAGAAACAACCACCAAACGCTTAGCTTCTTAATTTCGAAATCCACCCGAAGCTAGTGAAAATCTAGGTTTATCTTTACGATTCATCTTTATCGACCGCTATAAACCAAAGCTTTCGAGATGAATCCTGCTTTCCTACCTTGTAGGACGTGGCTAATCTTACTATAATTCAGATTATGCAGCAAGAGCGTAGTTTCCTTCGCCGTGTAAGTGTTTTGAAACCTTTTATTAACGAGAATTGTCCCAGTTCTCGACGTGCTTACTTTTCAATTCGACTTGCTGTCAAAACCAGTCGACCCCATTATCAATTCATAATTACAATAGTATAATTATCAATTGGAGTGCAAATATAAGTATAAATAAGGGATTTTTAGGTTAACGAAATTGTAAAATGTAATAATAAAAATTATCAATTACCAAAACTAGTCTTCGTCATTAAATTCGAAAGGATAATCTCCAAAAAGCGGTGCCAATTTCCGAACAGAATATACATTTTTAGTAAACTTATTAGACAAAGCAATAATGGTAACTCCTTCTTTTCCTAGCGAAATATAGGAAGAGGTGTTTCCGTGCCACCATCCGTTATGGAAATAAAATTTCTGACCCGTTTCCCATTCTATCATGCGAATGCCCAATCCATAGTTTTTTGTGCCTTTGTGCTCGTTACTGTAGCCTTTATAAATTTTTGCTCTCAACTCAGGGTTTAAAAAAGAAGGCGCATTTCTGGCTAAATCAAATTGTAGTAAATCACTTGGAGTGGAATAAATATTCTTATCGCCATAAATACCATCTAAATAATCAAAGGCCAACTCCATATTATTTCCTTTGTAGGACGGAGTAACCCTTTCTTTGTCTTTATCAATGTCAAAAACAAAAGTATTATTCATTTTTAAGGGCTTAAAAATCATTTGCTGCATCGCTTCACCAAAATTCAAGCCACTTACTTTTTCAATAATTAAAGCCAACATCGCATAATTGGTATTGCAATAACAAAATCTTTTATTAGCAGGCGATTCTAATTGAATATTTTTTTCGGTAAAAAGGGTTAGGATATCTTGATTGGTCAATGTTTTTTTACGATCCCAAACTCCTTTATCTTCTGTAAAATAGGCATAATTACGCAAGCCACTGCGGTGATTCAATAAGGTCTCTATAGTAATATCTGAATAAGGAAAACTTTTCAAAATAGTATTTACTTTCTGATCCAAATCAATTTTACCAGCATCAATTAATAGTAAAACGGCTGTTGCTGTTAGTACTTTACTCACTGACGCAATATGTAGCGGAGTTTCTTTAGTTATTGGTTCTTGGGTTTTTCTGTTGCCAATACCTTGGTATCTTTCATATAAAACCGCACCATTTTTAGCAACCAGAAAACTCAAATTGCTATTTTCATTTCGCCAGTATTTTTCACAATACTTTTCTACTGCTGCTTTTTTTGTAGTGTTATAGTTAGAAGTAACTGCTGGATAATCTACTTTAGAAGGCTTCATCATTGGCAAACCGCTTTCAGACAGTTCTGAATCTAGAGTATCGGTTTTATCTTGTTTGGTGCAGCCAATGGTTAGCATACATAAAAAGAAGAATATATATTTTGAGATGGTAGATTGTATCGTCATTGGTTATAACTTAAAACACAAATATAACCAAAGTTATATTTTATTATTAGAATGCTTTGTTAACTATTATACACTATTTATTAACTTTTTTCTTCCCATCTGTTTTCAATAATCAATAGTCAATTTTTAATTAAAAAGTTTTGAAAACGATATAGTAAAGGTGTACATTTGGTCTCAAAATATAGATACTTAAATAGAAAATGAAGTTTGGAATTATAAAAGAAAGAAAAAATCCTCCTGATAGAAGAGTTATTTTTACTCCAGAGGAATTAGTCCGATTAAAAAATACCTATCCAAATGTTGAAATAAAAGTAGAAAGTTCAGATAATAGAGTTTTTTCAGATAAACAATATGCAGACTTAGGAATTGAAGTTACAAGTGACATTTCAGATTGTGATATTTTTTTCGGAATAAAAGAGGTACCTGTTGATGCTTTACTACCTAATAAAAAATATTTTTTCTTTTCTCACACTATCAAAAAGCAGCCTCATAATAGAAAGTTGCTTCAAGCAATCTTAGACAAAAATATCGAATTGTATGACCACGAAACGATTGTAGATAAAAACGGCAATCGACTAATAGGCTTTGGAAAATATGCAGGATTAGTGGGAACCTATAACGGTATACGAGCCTTTGGAATAAAATTTGAACTATTTAATTTGCCAAAAGCCGAAACACTTTCAGGTAAAGAGGCGTTAATTGCTAAACTAAAAAGACAAATTTTGCCACCTATTAAGATTGTGGTAACAGGTTGTGGAAAAGCAGGATCTGGCGTTAAAGAAATTCTTTACGGAATGAAAATAAAGCAAGTTTCTGTCGAAAATTATTTAACTAAAATATATTCCGAACCTGTTTACGTTCAGATAGATGTTTTAGACTATAACAAACGAATAGACGGTCAAATAATTGGAAACTCCGATTTTTATAAAAACCCAACAGCTTATGTTTCTAACTTTGAGCGATTTACTAAAGTGTCAGACATTTATTTTGCTGCACATTTTCATGCGAATGAAGCTCCTGCTATACTAACAAAACAAATGCTTCAATCTAAAGATTGTAAAATAAAAGTAGTGGCAGATATCTCTTGCGATGTAAACGGTCCTATTGTTTGTACTATTCGATCTTCAACAATAGCGGAACCATTATATGGTTATTTACCTATAGAAAACAAAGAGGTGCCTTATACACATCCTGCAGCTATAGTGGTTATGGCTGTCGATAATTTGCCTTGCGAATTGCCTAAAGACGCCAGTGAGGGTTTTGGAGAAATGTTTATGCAGCATGTGGTTCCCGCCTTTTTTAATGAGGATAAAGACGGTGTTCTTTTTAGAGCCAAGATGACTGAGAATGGCAAACTAACGGAAAGATTTAAGCATTTGCAAAATTATGTTGATAGGGAATAAGAGCATTGATTTTATATTATACGAGATTATATTTTTTTAGATAACACGATTATATTGAAATCCAACACGGTTAAAATAGTATTCTTTTTTCTCTTCTCTTTGAATGTATTTTCACAAGAGCTATTGCCATTTGTTGAAAATTACAGCAAGTATAACTATCAAGGAGACAATCAAATATGGAGTTTATCTCAAGGTATAGATAAAGCCATGTATTTTGCAAACAATCATTATTTTTTAAGATATGACGGTGTAAAATGGGAAAAATATACGCTTCCAAATAAAACCATTATTCGCTCTGTCCTGGTTATCGGTGACAAAGTGTATACAGGATCTTACAAAGAGTTTGGTTATTGGTATAGAAAAAATGGGAAGATGATTTATTTTTCCATTTCTAACAGAAATAAGACATTTAAAGATACAGGGAATGAAGAAATTTGGAAAATAGTTCAATTAAACAATAAAATATATTTCCAATCTTTTAATGAAATTTATATTCTTGAAAACGGAAAAATCAATGAAATAAAGTTGCCCTTTCAAATTTCATACTGTTTTCCTGTAAATGATGAATTATTTTTAGCATCAATAAATGATGGTGTGTTCAAGTTACAAGGCTCTAGTTACCAAAAGATTGAGAATTGGAGTGTTCTAAAAGGAAATGTTATCCATTCTATTGAAAATATTGGCAATAAAGTGTACATCTTCACTCAAAAAAACGGTGTTTTTGTTGCTGATAAAAGCGGAATACATATTTGGAATAATGCATTAAATGCTACACTAAAAGGCGCTATAATTAATTGTGCAAAATTCTTAAATCAAGATAAACTTATAGTCGGAACCGCCAGCGAAGGGGTGTATTGTATAGACATGAAAAGCAATTCCTATATAAATATCAATAGGAATAATATGCTAATGAATAATTCGGTACTAAGTATTGACTTTGATAAAGAGAATGATTTATGGCTAGGATTAGACAACGGAATTGCTCATGTAGAAATTAATTCTCCTGTTTCTATTTTTACAGATAATACAGGAACATTAGGTTCTGTTTATTCTGTTGCTACAACTGATACTGGATTCTTAATGGCATCGAATCATGGTATTTACAATTACGAAAACAACAATTTGTCATTATTGCCCAATTCTAAAGGGCAAGCTTGGAACATCACAAAAATTAATAATCAATATGTAATTGGGCATAACGAGGGTACTTTTTTATATAAAAACAATACATTAACAAAAATTAACGGTGTTAATGGCGGTTGGAATTTTACGAAGAGTAATTTGAATTCTAATTTTTTACAAGCGACCTACAGTGGAATTAATATTTACAAAAACGAAAATGACTTTTCTCAATATACTCAAATAAAAGATTTCTATAAGCCTATTAAATATGTTGCTCAAAATAAAATAGACGAAATATGGGCAGCCGATAATTACAGGGGTTTATACAGAGTTCTTTTTGATAATCAGTATAAAATTAAAAAAGTTATAAATGTTGCCCAACAAAATAACATTTCAAATGATTTTGGAGTCAAAATTTTGGAGTTTAGAAATGAAATTCTATTTTTTATAAACAATACTTGGTATACCCATAATTCGATTACTAATGTATTAGAAAAAAACAGCCTTTTTAATTCTAATTTTAAGAACATTTCTGATATAGTAGCCATAAATGAAAATAATTTTTTAGTATTACAATCAGGTCTATTGTATATTATTCATTCAAGAGGAACTCAATTTATTTGGAACTTGGTACAAGAAAAATATTATAGAGGTAAAATTATCAATGATAACCTTAAAATTTTTAAGAATCAAGAACAATATTTACTTAATCTTGATGATGGTTTCATTGTTTTAGAACTAAAAAAGGATAAAGTTTCTGTTCCGAACATTAAAGTTGAAGCCTATAATAATAAAGAATTAATTCCTAATCAATCCAGTATAAAATACAATAATGAATTGAAATTGCATATAGTTTCAGGAATTTATGGCTCAAACAAGCCTAATTTATTTTATAAAATAGACGACCAAAAGCAGCTAATGCCAACCAAAGAAGGGTCTTTAGTATTCAATAATTTAAACAGCGGTTCGCATTCGATAGTTGTTTATTTTAGTGATGGAATAAAATTCTATGAAGTTTCAAATTTTCAATTTAAAGTTGATAAACCGTGGTATTTTTCATTTTGGATGGTCCTTTTTTACCTGTTAGCTATAGCTGTAATTCTATATTTATATTATAAATGGAATAAAATTAAATACAATCAAAAATTAGCCTTGAAAGAGGAGGAATTACGCCATCAAAAAAGAATTTTAGAAATAGAATTACAAGCTGAAAACGAATTGAATGTTCAAGAATATGAAAAACATATTTTAGAGTTAGAAATTCAAACCAAATCATCAGAAGTTGCGGGAAAATCTCTTTCTATTGCAAAGCAAAGCGAAATGATTGAAAACATTCAGCAAATATTAGATAATGAATTCGATATTAATAAACTGAAAAGTGAAATTAAGAAGGCAATTAAAATAAATGCCGTAAACAAACAAGAGTGGAAAGTTTTCGAAAATAATCTGAATCAAATTCATAATGAATTCATAAAAGGGTTATCCACAAAGTATCCATTACTCACTTCAAAAGACATAAAACTTTGTGTCTATTTAAAAATGAATCTTTCTTCAAAAGAAATTGCTCCGCTAATGAATATTTCTTTTAGGAGTGTAGAACTTCATCGTTACCGATTGAGAAAAAAATTAGGACTAAATCAAGAAAAAAACCTCACTAAATTTCTTCTAGAAATCTAATTTTAGCTCAAAACACATCACTATTACGTTTTCGAAACTCGCTTTTACTACATCTTTACTACATCATTTTAAATTTTAAAACAACTTGAAACTTTGCCTAAAGTGCAATTTATCTAGGTTTCTTAATCAGAAAACTAAAATGATGTACAAATGTTGCATTAATCACAATAAAACTATATCGTTGTAATACCCTAAATTTGAGAAACGAAAAATTAATAAATGAACATGAAAAATTACATTCATTTTATCGTATTCTTAATTTCATCAACTTTTTTCTCACAAATCAATGCACAAGAAGTAACTGGAAAAGTAATTGACAAAGA
Organism: Flavobacterium myungsuense; assembly: GCF_042677265.1. Lineage (NCBI taxonomy): Bacteria > Pseudomonadati > Bacteroidota > Flavobacteriia > Flavobacteriales > Flavobacteriaceae > Flavobacterium > Flavobacterium myungsuense. Next base: position 70,882 of record NZ_JBHTIZ010000045.1, read on the forward strand.
CGGACTTCCTATTCCTAGTGTAAATGTGGTAAACCAAAATTCTAAAAGTTCAACAGTAACTGATTTAGACGGTAGTTTTAGTATCAAGTCTAAAGTAGGAGATAAATTAAAATTCTCAATGGTAGGTTTTGAAACCATTACTATATCATCTTCGACATCACCCTTAAATATAACATTAATAGAGGTTACAAAAGCATTAGATGAAGTCGTAGTAGTTGGTTACGGAACAAAAAAGAAAGGAGCCATTACGGGTTCAGTTTCTCAAATAAAATCAGCTGATATATTAAAAAATCCAGGACAATCAGCTATTCAATCGATTCAAGGAAAAGCGGCAGGGGTTAACATTGTTACTAATGACGAGCCAGGAGCAAATCCTACAATTGTTATTAGAGGCTTAGGAACTATACTAGGTGCTAGAAGTCCTCTGTATGTAATTGACGGTGTAGAATCAGGAAGTTTAAATGGGTTGAGCGCCAATGATATTGCTTCTTTTGATATATTAAAAGATGCTTCCTCGTTAGCAATTTACTGACAAAAAGGAGCAAACGGCGTTGTCATAGTTACAACGAAAAAAGGAAAAAAAGGGAAAGTAACTATTTCTTATGATGCCTTTTACGGTCAAAAAGACATTCTTAAAAAAGTAAAAATGGCAGATTCGTTTAGATATGCGTATTACAATAATTTCGCTTTAGGATCCTCTAGTTTCTATAATTTTAACCAACCTATAAATACAAATTGGTTGGATGAAATTACAAGAAAAGGAGAAGTAACTAATAATGCTGTTTCTATTTCTGGTGCAAATGATATGATTAGCTACTATTTAGGAATTTCAAATTATACTGAAAAAGGAATTTTATTGGGTACGGAATTTAAAAGAAATAACGTGGTCAATAAAAACGAATACAAATTTTCCGAGAAATTTAAAGTAACCCAATTCGTAAGTTTATCTATTGCCGACAATACCCCTAAACCCTTAAGTGCTTTTACAAATGCCTACAAACAATCGCCTATAGTACCTGTGAGATATGCAAACGGTCGTTTTGGTGCGCCGTTAGTAAACACCGAAACAGGTTTAAATGACCTTACTGGACAAGTAATGAATAACGTTGCCAATCCTGTTGCGCAATTGTTAAATACCTACGAAAAAAATAAAAATGTAACTTTATTTGGTTCCTTAGGAGCTGAATTAAAATTGCTTAATGATTTAAAATTCAATACTAGTTTCGGAGCAACAGCTGATTGGGGTAAAGGGTATACATTTACTCCTAATAGAGATTTGTTTCTTACACAAAACCCCTCATTAAATGAAGAAGATTACGCTAGTCAAAGACCTAAAGACCCAATCAACACTTTACAACAAAGACGAAGTGATTCGTACATCTGGAACTGGGATAATTTTTTAACCTATAAAAAAGAATTTGGCTTACACAATGTTACAGTTGTTGCTGGTATGTCTAGAACCACAAGCAACAATAGTGAAGTTTTAAATGGAACACGTTTAAATGTTCCTGAGCAAACAAACTATTGGTATTTAGACATTTCTAATCAAAATAATGCCATTGCTCCTGGGTCAGTGGTTACTAATAATCATAGTAACCCTAGAGTTTCCATTGCTTATTTTACTAGACTTGAATACGAATTCAACAACAAATATTTACTTTCTGGCTCTATTCGAAGAGAGGGCATTAGCGTCTTTCAAGGAGATAAAAAGTGGGGTGTCTTTCCAGCAGTATCTGCAGGTTGGATAGTAAGTAATGAAGATTTCTTGAAAGATGTAAAAATAATTAATTCTCTAAAAATAAGAGCTGGTTACGGTGAAGTTGGAAACGGAAATGGGCCAAGCTTTAATAACATTACTTTTTCTAATATTCAATATCCATTTGGTATAAATCCAGTGAGTCAACCTGGAAATTATGTTAGAAATGCGGTTGATCCAAATTTAACATGGGAAACTATGAAAGAGTTTGATTTTGGAATTGATTTTGCAATTCTCAACAATCATTTAACAGGAACAATTGATTATTACAACAGAAAAGCAGATGATATTATATTACCACTTTCTATTCCTAAAGTACTTTCTGAAGAAAATGTATTTATTAATTCCGGAGTGGTTACAAATAAAGGACTAGAATTTACAGTAAGATATGATAACAAAATAGGTGATAATTTTAGTTATTACGTTGGAGGAAATTTCTCAACTAACCAAAATGAAGTTTCAGAAATTACAAGTCCCTATTTTAGAAATCTTCCTGGAAGCGGAAATACTAATAATGGAGAATATACGAAACTGGTAAAATTAGGTGCACCGCTAGGTAGTTTTTATGTTTTCGAATTACTTGGGTACAATTCTGATGGAGAACCAATTTTAAATGAAATGGTAGACGGTATTCCGGGTTTAAACGATAACGATCGTATTAATGCAGGTTCTTATATTCCTACGTATACCTATGGAATAAATATAGGAATGAATTACAAGAATTTTGATTTCTCTGTAGATACCTATGGAGTTGGGGGTAATAAAATTTACAACGGAAAGAAAGCCCAACGTTTTGTGGGTGAAAATGTTGAATCGGCAGTTTTAGACAATTTCTGGACGCCTTCAACACCAAACGCACTGAATCCAAAACCATTTAACGCTGTTCCAAGACCTTCAACCTATTACATCGAAGACGGAAGTTACTTGAGAATAAACAATATTACTTTAGGATATACGGTTCCTAAAATCATAAATACAATAGATAAAGTTAGATTTTATGTTACGGCAACGAATCCTTTCATTTTCACGAACTACTCAGGTTTTTCTCCCGAAATATCAGGTGGTGACAACGGAAATCCTTTGCTAGGAGCTGGTATTGAATTGGATGCCTATCCTACGAACAAGACCTTGTTATTTGGTGTAAATGCTAGTTTCTAATTAAATTAAAAATGAATAAAATGAAAAATTTTAACCCATATAAATTATTTTTAGGAGTAGTATTATTTGCTTTATTTAATCTTTCATGCGAATCTGATTTGGAAGTACTACCTCAAGATTCTCAAAGTGAACTTGATTTTTTAAACAATCCCGGCAATGCAATTCAATTAGTAAATGGGGTTTACAATAAAAATCTAGATTATAATACTAATTCATTTTCTTGGATAGGAATCACAAGTATTACCTCTGATGATGCCGATAAAGGATCAACTCCCGGTGATTCAGGTGCCGACAAAGTCAAACTAGACGCACTAACGTTTAATGCTTCTGGGCTTTCTTTCTTAGACGTATGGGAAGCAAGATATCAAGGCATTGGTAGAGCCAATAAAGCAATATTTTATCTCGAACAACTTTCAATTGATGCAACATTAAAAAACAGATTAATAGTCGAAGTTAAATTTTTAAGAGCATTATGGTATTTTGATTTAGTGAGATGTTTTGGCGGAGTACCCATTGTGGTTTCACAAATAGATTTGAATGATACTGAAACTGTAAATCGCGTGGTGTTTACCAGAAGAACTAAAGAGGAAGTGTATGCACAAATTGAATTAGATTTAGTAGATGCCATTGGTAAATTGCCTATACAATATCAATCTATTGATGTGGGTAGAGCTACGAAAGGCGCTGCGCAAGCACTATTAGCCAAATCGTATTTGTACCAAGAAAAATGGCAAGAATCCTTTGATTTGTGTGGTGAAGTGATGAACTCTTTACAATATGACTTATTAGATAATTATGCTGACGTTTGGAGAGAAGTAGGGGAAAACAAATCAGAATCTATTTTTGAAATTCAGGCCACATTTGATAACGGATTAAAAGTCTATTCTTATGTACAAGAACCACGAGGAACACCTGATTTAGGTTGGGGTTTTAATACACCTTCTTTAAGTTTAACCAATGCTTATGAGCCTGGCGATTTAAGAAAAGCAGCAACTATAATGTTTATTCCATCCACTCTTTGGGACGGTTTTGTAGCTCCAAATACATTAAATAACCCAAGGTATAACTATAAAGCTTATCAAAGTAAAACCCTTGAACCTTGGAATGGAAATAGAGATGATACCGCTAAAAATTTAAGAGTATTAAAATACAGTGATATTTTATTGATACGTGCGGAAACAGCTTTTAGATTAGGAAATACAGGAGAAGCGCTTACACAGATTAATGTGATCCGAAAAAGAGCGGGTCTAGCAGACGCTACTGATGTAACACTAGAATCTATTTGGAAAGAAAGACGATTAGAAATGGCAATGGAACACGACCGATGGTTTGATTTGGTAAGAACAGGTCAGGCAAAAACCGCAATGGCTGCCAACGGAAAAACATTTATAGTAGGTACGCACGAAGTTTTTCCTATTCCACAACAACAAATTACCGCAAGTGGCGGACGATTAACACAAAATAACGGATACAATTAACAATTAACTCAATTTTAAACATTAAACACTATGAAAACAATTAAATTATCAGGTTTCGCTTTAGCAATGACGCTAAGCTTTGGTTTACTAACGAGCTGCGGTTCAGATGACGATGCACCAGCACCACTGCCTCCAATTGGTGGGTATAACAATGCAAACGAAGTAGGCGCATCTAACTTAGTAGCCTATTGGCCTTTAGACGGAAATGGAACTGAAAGTAAATCTAGTACAGCACCAACAACCACAGTTGGAACAACATTTGTTGCTGGAGCAAAAGGTCAAGCAGCTAATTTTGCAGCTGGGTATATGGTTTATCCTTCAATAGCAGCACTTGCTACTTCATCAGGAAGTATGACGATAAGTGCTTGGGGTAAAATTTCTAATAATAAAACAGATGTTTCAAGTTCTGCTTCATGTATTTTAACTTTAACTCGTCCAGGAAGTGATTGGGCAGGGAATGTAAACTTAATTTTAGAAACAGGTCAACGTGAAGCAACTAATGATTCAATTCAAGTAAAAGGACTGGTAAAAATTAAAAAAGCAGACGATACTGAAAATGGTCAAGATGTTGTAAACATGATCAAACAAGAGCCATGGATGGATGCTGCTCATTCATGGGCTCCAAATAAAGTTGGTGGTCAATGGGCTCAATATGTAATTGTTTGGAACGGTACCGCCGGAACTTTCAAAATTTGGGTAAATGGAGTTGAAATTTCTAATAATGCATGGGAAGTTAGAAATAATGGCGATTCTTTACCATTGAGTTTCTTTACTCCAACCTATCCTGTAATTGGAGCTTTTGGTAATGTTGCAACAACAAGTGATACTTGGAATAAACCATTGACTGGACAATTAGATGAGATTAGAATTTGGAATAAAGCTCTAACAGCAGCTGATATAAACTCTTTATACGAGCTTGAAAAAGCAGGAAGATAAATAGTAGTTATTCATAACACCTAATGCTGTTGTATTAGGTGTTATATATTTTAAAACAATATTTTTTCAATATGAAAATCATTCGTTTATTTCTTCTATTCTCCTTATTTGTTTCTTGCTCCGGTTGTGATACTAGTACTACTCCAGATCCAGCGGTTATTGTAGATCCTCCAGTAGTTGTGGATCCTCCATTATCTGAAGAAGTTATATTAAATATGGCTCAAAAAGATGCATTAAAATATTTTGTAGAATATGCACAATCTAATTCTAAGTTAGCCCGAGAGCGCTATCATGTAGACGATACTGGTAATGATGCCAATATTGTAGCAATTGGTGGTTCAGGATTTGGTTTAATGACACTTTTAGTAGGAATAGAACGAAATTTTATAAGTAAAGCCGATGCCGTTAGTCGACTAACAACAATGCTTGATTTTCTTGAAAAAGCCGATCGTTTTCACGGAGCTTGGCCACATTGGATAGATGGAAACACAAAAAAAGTAATCCCTTTTGGTTCTGATGATGATGGAGGCGATTTAGTAGAAACTTCTTTCCTATGTCAAGGTTTAATTTGTGTTAGAGAGTACTTTAAAAACGGAACTCCCGAAGAAATTGCTTTAGCTGAACAAGCAGATAGGTTATGGAAAGGCGTAGAATGGGATTGGTATACTAAAGGTGAAGAGGTTTTATATTGGCATTGGTCACCTAACTATGCTTGGAAAAAGAATTTTAAATTAGAAGGGTATAATGAATGTTTAATTACTTATATAATGGCTAAAAGTTCGCCAACACATCCTATTTCTAATGCCTGTTACAACAAAGGTTGGGCAAGAAACGGAGGTATTAAAAACCCTGCTCTTCGATTCAACATTCCTGTTGTATTTAATTACAATGGAGCATCAGGAAATGTAGGTCCCATGTTTTGGGCACATTATTCTCATTTAGGTCTTGATCCTCGCGGATTATCAGATCAATATGCAAATTATTGGGAACTGACTCAAAATCATGCTAAAATCATGTACCAATATTGTGTAACTAATCCATTGAGTTGGAAAGGATATAGCGATAAATGTTGGGGATTAACTGCAAGTTATACTAGAAATTCTAATGGTTCTGTTGGGTATACAGATCATAAACCTGGAAATGACAGGGGAGTGATTTCGCCTACAGCAGCTTTATCTAATTTTCCTTATACTCCAGTAGAATCAATGAAATTTTTGCGCTACTTGTATGAAGAAAATAAAGCAAAATATGTTGGTGTTGCAGGACCTTATGATGCCATTTCTCCGCATTATAATTGGGTAACAAAACGCTATTTGGCCATAGATCAAGGAACAATCGCGCCAATGATTGAAAATTATAGAACAGGAATGTTATGGAATTTATTTATGCAAGCACCTGAAGTAAAAGCGGGTTTAATTGATTTAGGTTTTAATTCAACGCAACATGGATTTTAGTAATTAAAAACGTCAGTTCGAGTGTTTTTTGTTTAGCACTTCTCGATACTTTTCAAAATTTACAATTTTGAAAAACTCGAAGAGACGAGGAACAAAAAATGTATCGAGAACGCTTCGAAAAATAATTTCAAATCATTAAGATTAATAAAGTTATTAGAATGAAAAAAATCGTATTACTGCTATTTTTTATTATCACCGAATTTTGTTTTTCACAATCTGATGAAAAAGGAAGTTTTAAAACCGAAGTTATTATAAAAAAGCAAGTAGGATATGCATTGCACATTCCTAAAAATAACAAAGAAAAGAAACCGTTAATCCTATTTATTGCAGGCGATGGAGAAAAAGGGACAGCTATTGAAAAAGTAAAAATAAATGGCCCCTTTAATTATTTAAAAAATAACGAATTAGATGCCTACATTTTAGCACCCCAATGTTTAGAAAATGAAGAATGGGATGTCAATATAATCTATCAATTGATAGTAAAAATTCAAAAAGAGAATACTATAGATGCTAACAGAATTTATGTCACTGGATTAAGTTCAGGAGCATGGGCAACATTTAATTTGGCTATTGCTTATCCTGAATTATTTGCAGCAGTAGTTCCAATTTCAGGCTATGTTGATTTATATGAGATGGATTATATCTGTAAAATAAAAACAATACCTACTCAAATTTTTCATGGATTATTAGATGATGTTGTAAATGTAGATTATGCTATTTCAGTTTACAAACTATTAAAAGGGTGTAATGCAAATGTAAAACTGACTATTTTTGACGACGCAGGTCACGATTCTTGGACAAGAGTGTATGATAATCCTGAAATATACAATTGGATGTTTCTTCAGGTAAAAAAATAAATTAAAGTGATAAAAAATAAATACATACTACCGCTACTTTTATTTGGAGTATTCTCCACTTATTCTCAAAAAGTAAAAGCAAATAAAACAATTGAGCCAAAAGATATTTTTGTCACTAATTTAATGGCTAAAATGACTTTAGAGGAAAAATTAGGTCAGCTTAATTTGCCCACTTCTGGAGATATTACGACTGGTCAAGCCAATAGTTCAAATGTAGCTAAAAATATCGAGCAAGGAAAAGTAGGAGGATTATTCAATATAAAATCAGTTCAAAAAATAAAGGAAGTACAAAAAATTGCTGTTGAAAAAACACGATTAAAAATTCCATTACTTTTTGGTATGGACGTTATTCATGGATATGAAACTACTTTTCCAATTCCGTTAGCATTGTCATGTACATGGGATTTGGATTTGATAAAAAGAAGTGCACAAATAGCAGCTCAAGAAGCTAGTGCAGATGGAATAAATTGGACATTTTCTCCAATGGTAGATATTTCGCGTGATCCTCGATGGGGTAGAGTTTCTGAGGGTAATGGTGAAGATCCTTTTTTAGGAAGTCAAATAGCAAAAGCAATGGTTAAAGGATACCAAGGCGATGATTTATCTAAAAATAATACGATTTTATCTTGTGTAAAACACTTTGCACTTTATGGTGCTCCAGAAGCGGGACGTGAGTATAATACTGTTGATATGAGCAGAATTAGAATGTACAACGACTACTTTCCGCCATACAAAGCAGCTATTGATGCAGGCGTAGGTTCGGTAATGGCCTCTTTCAATGAAGTTGATGGAATTCCAGCTACTGCAAATAAATGGTTAATGACGGATGTTCTTAGAAAGCAATGGGGATTTAAAGGTTTTGTAGTTACAGATTATACTGCAATTATGGAAATGGAATATCATGGTATAGGCGATATGCAAACCGTTTCCGCTTTAGCACTAAACGCAGGTGTAGAAATGGATATGGTTAGCGAAGGTTTTTTAAATACACTAAAGAAATCATTAGAAGAAGGAAAAGTAACTATAGACAAAATAGACGATGCCGTTCGCTTAATATTAAATGCCAAATACGATTTAGGATTATTCCAAGACCCATATAAATATTGCGATGCAAATAGAGCTAAAACGGAGATTTTCACTAATTCAAATAGGAGTGAAGCACGAAAAATTGCTGCACAATCTTTAGTTTTATTAAAAAACGCTCCCTTTCCTTTAGGGACAACAGGTGGTGGGATTTTACCCTTAAAAAAATCTGGAACTATTGCTGTTATTGGTCCATTGGCCGATGCCAAAGAAAATATGGCAGGAACTTGGAGTGTTGCAACAAAACAAGAAAACTCTATTTCTTTAATTGCTGGTATAAAATCGGCAGTAGGAAATTCAGCTAAAGTACTTTATGCCAAAGGAAGCAACCTCGATTATGATGCTGTACTTGAAGAAAAAGCAACCATGTTCGGAAAAACATTACACAGAGACAATAGAACAGCTGCAGAGTTACTCGCAGAAGCAATAAATATAGCCAATCAATCAGATGTAATTCTTGCTGCTCTTGGCGAATCAGCAGAATTTAGTGGCGAATGCAGTAGTAGAACTAATCTCGAAATTCCTCAAGCTCAAAAAGATTTATTGCAAGAATTATTAAAATTAGGCAAGCCGGTTGTTTTGGTATTATTTAACGGAAGACCTTTGGTTTTAAAGCAAGAAAATGAAACAGTTCCTGCCATTTTAGAGGTCTGGTTTGCTGGTAGCGAAGCTGGGTACGCTATTGCAGATGTTTTGTTTGGCGACGAAAATCCTTCAGGTAAATTAACGACAACTTTTCCAAGAAGTTTAGGTCAAGTACCTATTTATTATGCGTCTAAAAATACAGGACGACCTTTAGGTAATAGTGAAGGTAAATTTGAAAAGTTCAAATCTAATTATATTGATGAACGAAACGAGCCGTTATTTCCATTTGGTTTCGGATTAAGTTATACTACTTTTGAGTACAGTAATATGAAACTTTCTTCTACAAAAATGAATACTAATGATAAATTGAAAGTATCAGTTGATGTAACTAATACCGGAAATTATGATGGAAAAGAAGTAGTACAATTGTATATAAGAGATTTAGTAGGCTCTGTTACAAGACCCATAAAAGAATTAAAAGGTTTCCAAAAAACTGCACTTAAAAAGGGGGAAAAGCAAACAATAACTTTTGAAATTTCTATAGAGGATTTAAAGTTTTATAATTCAGATTTACAATTTAATGCAGAACCAGGATACTTTGAAGTATTTGTCGGAGGCAATTCTGATACCCAACTAAATGAAAAATTTGAATTAGTAAATTGAGTTTTTTTTTGTTGTTTATGTTTGAAAACCCTTCATGATTTAAATGAAGGGTTTTTTAAATACCAAACTAATTTAATTACTTTTATACTTTCTTAAAACAAAACATATGAAATTTATTTTTTCTTTAGTATTCCTTTTGGCAATGGGATATATTAATTCTCAGAGTGTTCAATCTCCTTCAAAAGCCATTACAGTTAACTTTAAGTTATCGGAAAATGGTAATCCTAATTACACTATAAGTTATAAAAATAAACCTGTAATTCTAGAAAGTTTTCTTGGTTTAAAACTAAAAAGCGGAATTGATTTGACTTCTAATTTTGCAATAGATAGTTTTGGGGTTAATACTTTCAACGAAATTTGGCAGCCTGTATTAGGGGAACAAAAAAATATTAAAAATCATTATAATCAGCTAACAATTGCTCTTTCTCAAACAAAAGATAACGTTAAAATAAATATTATTTTCAGAGTTTTTGATGAGGGAGTTGCCTTTAGGTATGATTTCCCAAAGCAGCAAAATTTAAATTATTTTATTATTTCAGATGAAGCTTCCGAATTTAATATAGTAGGAAATCATAAAGTTTTTTGGTTACCCGGAGATTTTGACACTAACGAATACAACTACGAAGAAACTCTATTCTCTGAAATTAATACGGATAAAGTTAATTTGAATAACGGAATTGGTTTTAAAGCAATTAATAAAAAATATATGGTTCAAACACCATTGATGATGAAATCTTTGGAGGGTATTTATTTAAATATTTTTGAAGCAGCAGTTGTCAATTATCCAGTCATGCAATTGGATGTTGATACTAAAAATTATAAATTAAAATCGAGTTTAGCCCCCAATGCATTAGGAGATAAAGCCTATTTACAAACGCCTTGTGTGTCGCCTTGGAGAACCATAATGATTAGTGACGACGCACGTGATATAGTAGGTTCTAAAATGATATTAAACTTAAATGAACCTTCAAAAATTGATGATACTTCTTGGATAAAACCAATGAAGTACGTTGGTGTTTGGTGGGAAATGCATGTAGGAAAATCTACTTGGGATTATGCAGGTTCTCAAAACGCTCAAAATGCATTAGATAAAGAGTTGAAGCCCTCAGGAAAACATGGTGCAACAACCGCCAATACAAAACGGTATATCGATTTTGCTGCTAAACATGGTTTTGACGGTGTACTAGTTGAAGGCTGGAATGTAGGTTGGGAAGATTGGTTTGGCAATTGGAAAGAAAATGTTTTTGATTTTCTAACCCCTTATCCCGATTTCAATTTAAAAGAAGTTAATGATTATGCTAAATTAAAAGGGATTAAAATGATCATGCATAGCGAAACTTCGGGTTCGGTAGCCAATTTTGAAAGGCATTTGGATCGGTCATTAAACTTGATGAAAGAATATGGATATACAGCTGCCAAAACAGGCTATGTTGGAAGAATTATTCCAAGAGGAGAATTTCATGACGGTCAAACTATGGTCAATCATTATAATTTTATAGCACAACGATTTGCCGATTATAAAATGATGGTCAATTCGCATGAAAGTTCTCGTCCTACAGGTTATAGCAGAACCTATCCTAACTATATTGCGGCCGAGGCTACTCGTGGAACTGAATTTAATGCTTGGAGTATTGGTAACTTACCCTCCCACGAAACCGTTTTGCCTTTTACACGATCGCTTGGTGGTCCTATAGATTATACACCTGGAATTTTTGAAATCAAAATGAGTTATTATGATGCTTCAAAAAAAGAGCAGGTTCACACTACTTTAGCAAAACAATTGGCACTTTATGTAACCCTATATTCTCCATTGCAAATGGCTGCAGATTTACCTGAAAACTATGAGAAATATCCAGATGCTTTTCAGTTTATAAAAGATGTAGCCACTGATTGGGACGAAAGTAAATATTTAGAAGCTGAACCCGGGGATTATCTTACAATTGCCCGAAAAGCAAAAGGAACTGAAAAATGGTTTTTAGGAGCAATTACTGATGAAAATTCTAGAAAAACAGAAATAAAATTAGATTTTTTAACACCAAATAAAAAATACAAAGCGACTATTTATCAGGATGGTAAAACAGCTGATTGGCAAAAGAATCCAATCAATTACGAAATTAAATCATTGCTAGTAACCTCAAAAACAAAGTTGAAATTAGTATTAGCCGCTGGTGGAGGAACAGCAATAAGCTTTTTTCCAATTAATTAAAACTACATATAAATGAAATATAGGATTGCACTATTTTTACTGCTAATCAATTCAACTTATGGAATTGCCCAACAAAAAACCTATTGTAATCCCATTAATATTGATTATGGTTATTGCCCAATTCCCAATTTTGTAACCCAAGGAAAACACCGCGCAACTGCCGATCCGGTAATCACTTTTTTTAAAGGAGAATATTTTCTTTTTTCTACCAATCAATGGGGGTATTGGCATAGTAAAGATTTGCTAAATTGGAAATTTATCTCCCGAAAATTCCTTCGCCCAGAACATAAAGTATACGATGAATTGTGTGCACCATCATTGTCATTTGTCAATGATACTTTATTAGTGGTTGGTTCTACTCAGGGTAAAGAGTTTCCCATTTGGATGAGTACCAATCCAACAAAAGATGATTGGAAAGAGTTAGTTCATAAATCTGAAACTGCCGCATGGGATCCTCAGATTTTTTGGGACAAGGAAAAAGATGAAGTCTATGAATATTATGGTTCTAGTAATTTGTATCCACTTTATGGAGTAAAATTGAATCGAAAGACTTTTCAGCCCGAAGGAGAGCGCATTCCAGTTTTAGCTTTAAATGATGATGAACACGGTTGGGAACGTTTTGGCGAACATAATGACAATACCTTTTTGCAACCTTTTACTGAAGGGGCTTTTATGACTAAATACAATAATAAATATTATTTGCAATACGGTGCACCAGGTACTGAGTTTAGTGGTTATGCAGACGGCGTTTATGTTGGTTCAAATCCGTTAGGTCCTTTTGAATATCAGTCACACAATCCTTTTTCCTATAAACCAGGAGGATTTGCAAGAGGGGCAGGGCATGGTGCTACTTTTCAAGATATAAATAATCAATATTGGCATGTTTCAACCATTGGAATTTGTACAAAAAATAACTTCGAAAGGCGTATTGGTATTTGGCCAGCTGGTTTTGATAAAGATGATATTTTATATTGTAATACAGCTTATGGCGATTATCCAACGTATTTGCCCTCAGAAAAAAAGAGTCATCTTAATGAAAACTTTTCGGGTTGGATGTTGTTGAATTACAACAAACCCATTCAAGTATCATCTTCTTTTGGTGGCTATCAGGCAAATTATGCTGTAGATGAAGATATAAAAACCTATTGGTCAGCAAAAACTGCAAATAAAGGAGAATATTTGATTTCAGATTTGGGAGAGCTTAGTACCATTAATGCAATTCAAATTAATTATGCGGACCAAGACGTTGAAATTATGGGAAAACCTGAAACTACATTAGGTCACAAGTATATTATTTACGCTTCTAGTGATGGAAAAAATTGGAAGACTTTAATTGATAAAAGTAAAAACGAGATTGATGTTCCTCATGATTATATTGAACTTCAAAAACCAATTATAACAAGGTATTTGAAACTAGAAAATATTCAAATGCCAACGGGGAAATTTGCAATTAGCGGTTTTAGAGTTTTTGGAAAAGGAAGCGGTGAAAAACCAAAAGCAGTTCAAAATTTTGTACCCTTGCGTTCAGGTCCAAAAGTAAAAGGAGAAAGAAGAAATGTATGGTTCAAATGGCAACAAGAACCTAATGCAGATGGCTATGTTATTTATTTTGGAAAATCTCCAGACAAATTATACGGGTCAATTATGGTTTATGGTAAAAATGAATATTATTTTAATGGATTGGATAAATCAGATGTATACTATTTTCAAATAGAGGCTTTTAACAACAATGGTATAGGAGTGAAGAGTGAAATAAAAAAATCAGAATAAAGGAATGAAAGTGACTTCTATAGTACTATTATTTTTTACTAGTTTTATTTTTTCACAAAATAATCTCAATGTAATGTCTTATAACATTCGATATGGTTCAGCAAATGATGGAGAAAATAATTGGGATTCAAGGAAAGAAAAAGTAGTTGATTTATTAAATTATTATGAGGCATCTTTCATTGGTTTACAAGAAGTACAAAAATTTCAATTGGATTTTATTTTACAAAATTTAACCCATTATAGTTTTATTGGTTTGCCAAGAGATAATAATGATTCCGCTGAATATTCTTGTATTCTATACAATAATAATCAATATAAACTTTTAGAGCAAAAAACATTGTGGTTATCTCAGACTCCTATGATTATTTCAAAAGGTTGGGATGCAGCCTTTTGTAGAATAATTACTTATGGTTTGTTTAGGGATATTAATACAAAAAAAGAATTTTGGATTGCAAATACCCATTTTGATCATCAGGGGAGAACCGCTAGAATTGAGTCTGCAAAAATGATAATACAGTTAAAAGATAATTTAAAAAAAATAAAGGAGATTCCATTTATACTTACAGGCGATTTTAATGCAACTCCTGAAGAGGAATCTATTGAAATTTTAAAATCAAATTTAAATGAAGGCTATTCAACCTCAGAACGTAAACCTTATGGAGGAAATTCAACTTGGAATGCTTTTGATTTTAAAAAAATACCCGACAGGCAAATCGATTTCATCTTTTACGATAAAAAATCTAAAATAAAAGTTAAAAAATTCATAACAATTGACGACTTTTATCAATTCAAATACCCATCAGATCATTTGCCTATAATGGCAACCTTTATTAAATAAAATTAATTTAAACCAAAAACAAAATTATGAGTTCAGAAAATTCTAAAACCAATTGGGGACAATTTATTCCCTTAGTTATTGTATTCTTCTTTTGGGGATTTGTTGCTGCAAGTAACGATATTCTTATTCCAGTATTTAAAAAAGCATTCGACTTAACACAAGGTCAAAGTCAGTTTGTTTCAATCGCATTTTATATTTCGTACACAGTTGGCTCATTAATATATATGGGAGTTTCAGTACTAATGAAACAAGATTTAATTAATAAAATTGGATATAAAAACGGTTTAGCTTTAGGGTTGGTCATTTCTGCACTAGGAACATTACTATTTTATCCAGCTGCGAATACAGGGTCTTATGCATTAATGCTTGCGGGTTTATTTATAGTAGGTCTTGGTTTTTCTTTACAACAAACCGTTGCAAATCCATTAGCAATTGCTTTAGGACCAATTAAAACCGGTTCACAACGATTGACTTTGGCTGGTGGAATTAATAATTTTGGTACAACTATTGGACCACTAATTGTAAGTTTTGCTATTTTTGGATCTACAGCATCTGGCAATACAGATATGAGTATCGAAAGTGTTAAAATTCCTTATTTAATACTAGGATTAGCTTTTATAATAGTTGCTGTTTTATTAAAATTTTCTTCATTACCTGAACATCCTGAAACAATTGAAGAAACTACAGAAGATTCAAATTCTTCAAAAACTTCTGCATTACACTATTCACAATTGGTTTTGGGAATGGTTGCTATTTTTCTTTATGTAGGGGTTGAAGTTTCTACAGCCAGTAACTTACCAGCTTATATGGAAAGTAAATTAGGTTTTGCTATTGGTGATATTGCACCCTATATTTCTTTATACTGGGCGAGTTTAATGATTGGACGTTGGACTGGAGCTGTAGAAGCATTTACAGATAATATGAGTACTCAAAAAATATTGAGATTCCTCGCTCCGTATTTAGCTTTCGGAGTATTCTTACTAGTTAATGCAACTGCGAAACACGATTTAACTCCTTTTTATATCTACGGATTAATTATTTTGGTTCTTATTGCTGCCGATATGGCCAGTAAAGGGAATCCTGCTAGAATGTTGTTGATTTTTTCAGTATTAGGTATTATAGCTTTATTTATAGGTATGGCAACAAGTGGTATGATTAGCGTTTATGCTTTTACTAGTGTCGGATTGTTTTGTAGTACATTATGGCCATGTATTTTTACATTAGCTGTAAGCGGATTGGGAAAACACACCAGTCAAGGAAGTAGCTTTTTGATTATGATGATTATGGGAGGCGGAATTGTAAGTTGGCTTCAAGGCGCAGTTTCTGAAAGTATTGGAATTCAAAACAGCTATATTATTGGTGTTTTATGCTTTGCTTATTTGGCTTTTTATGCCTGGAAAGTTAGCGGAATATTAAAAAAGCAGGGAATTAATTTTGATCAAAAATTGAGTGGAGGACATTAAATAAAACTTAAAAATTTTCCAATTCTTAAATTGTAAAAGGGTATTGTTTTAAATGCAATATCCTTTTTTAATTTTCGAAAAAAAACGATTTATTAATTTTAAATATTCATTCATGAGTAGAAAATACTTTTGATATAATGTAAAGAAAAATAAATATTCAGAAGTTTATATTTTAAAAAATCAAAATATTTTTTATATAAAACTTATAGCTACTTCAAATTATTTTCAAAATTAACATCAAATATATTTGTAAACGCATTTTTAATTGTAGTGTCACTGTTTAAAACAATTGTCCTGTGTACCTTTATTATAGCCCATTTGGTTTTAAGATCTTCAAAATCATTACTTCTTAGCTCGAAACTAGAATCAAAATTGTATTTAGATAAAGAGGTATTCCAATTGTTTTGATTATCATCTAAATTTATAGCAATAAACTGATAATCGGGATATTTTTGTTTGAGTGAGGCAATTTTTTTTTGTGCTGCAATTAAATGAGAAGTTAGTTTCTCAGTCCAAAAGAAAATTACTGTTTTCTTTTTTAAAAATGAATTAGAGGAGACTAATTTTCTGTTTTTATCAATTAACATAACTTCAGGTAATTCATTTCCAACTTTTAACAATTGAATAGCATGACCAATTTTTTGAATTTCATTCTTCTTACTTTTATCGGTTGAGTATTTATTATAAATTTCAAGAAATTTATGATTATTGACCATATTTTGATCTTCTAACAAATAAGAAAAAGCGATGTTGTTAAGAATAGTGTTTTTTACTTTTTTATTTTTTATTAAGGTGTCGGCTATATTAAGTTTATTGATATTCGTTTTTAATTCTAAATCTAAATTCGAAAAATGATTGTGGTAATTTATCGCTCCAACATTATTCAACATATGAGATAGGTACATAATATAAGGCGAAAAACTGGCTAACTCATTACAATTAAAATTGATTGATTTTCTAAAAGCATAATAATTTTTGGGTAAATCTTCATATAAATCGACCCCTGTTCGAATTTTATGAATAACAGGATACATTTCTTTTTTTGAAAAATAATGAAAGTCTAAAGCGGCTTTTGCAAAAGTGTCAAAGCCATCACTCCATTTAATTTGTTCTTTTTTGGTAGCATAAAATTTTTCAGAAGTTGCATAGACAGAGTCAATATTTCTATTAAATTTCGGAAAATCATAATCAAAAACATCAAATAGAGTGCTTCTATCTTTTTCGTTTTTGAGATATAATTCCATTAAAAAATTGTTTTTCTCATCTCCTCGACCACAATAAACAATAGATTCATCAAATTCTTTAGAATTAATGTGAACCATTATACTGTCATTTTTATCAAAATAAATATATTGATATTCAGGTTCATTTTTAAAAGTATATAAACCAGGAGTTAGGGAATCAAATTTTATAAAAAAACGATTATTTATATCAATTTTTATCGTATCTATAACTTCTGAATCTTTACAAAATAAAACATAAGGATTATTCGCATTGGTAACTTCTCCTCCAAAATAGGCGGTGTAATTATCTGCTTTAAACTCTTTATTGCATGAACTAAATAAAGTAATACAAGTTAGATAAAAAAACAAGTAATATATGGAGTTTTGAAAAAACATTTGAGGCTTGGTTAGCTTACAAAAATATTTAGTTGATGTTAATATTACTGTTAATACATAGTTAAATAAATCACTATTCAAATTGTAATATCCTAAGGTAATTAGCTTCATTATTTTTTCTACTTTTGCAAAAAATTAAAAATTACAATTTCATGTTGACAATAAATAATTTATCAGTTCAGTTTGGCAAAAGAATTTTATTTGACGAAGTAAATACGACATTTACTCACGGAAATATCTATGGTGTTATTGGAGCCAATGGAGCTGGTAAATCTACTTTTTTAAAGATAATTGCCGGCGATATTGATCCTACATCGGGTCATGTTCATTTAGAGCCAGGAAAAAGAATGTCGGTCTTAAATCAAAACCACAATATTTTTGATGAACATACGGTATTAGAAACAGTAATGATGGGTAATAAAATCTTATTTGCTGTAAAAAAAGAAATGGATGAACTTTATCTGGATTATAATGATGAAAATGCAGATAGAATAGGGGAGTTGCAAGTGCAATTTGAAGAAATGAATGGTTGGAATGCCGATTCGAATGCAGCAGCAATGTTATCTAATCTAGGAATTTCAGAGGAATATCATTACACATTAATGGCTGATTTAGATGGAAAATTAAAAGTTCGTGTGCTTTTAGCTCAAGCACTTTTTGGTAATCCAGATTTGTTAATTATGGATGAGCCAACCAACGATTTAGATTTTGAAACCATTGCTTGGTTAGAAAATTTTCTTGCTAATTATGAAAATACAGTTATAGTGGTTTCTCACGATCGTCACTTTCTTGATGCCGTATGTACACATATTTCTGATATCGATTTTGGTAAAATAAATCACTACTCAGGAAACTATACTTTTTGGTACGAATCCAGTCAGTTAGCCGCAAAGCAAAGGGCACAGCAAAATAAAAAAGCCGAAGAAAAGAAACAAGAACTAGAAGAGTTTATTCGTCGTTTTAGTGCAAACGTAGCCAAATCAAAACAAGCAACTTCGCGTAAAAAGATGATTTCTAAATTAAATATTTCTGAGATAAAACCATCAAGTCGCCGTTATCCAGCCATTATTTTTGATCAGGAACGAGAAGCTGGAGACCAAATTTTGAATGTTCAAAATCTAAGCGCTTCAACTGATGGTGAAAATTTGTTTACCAATGTCGATTTAAATATGGCTAAAGGCGATAAAATCGTATTGTTCTCTAAAGATTCTAGAGCGTGTACAGCTTTTTATGAAATTTTAAATGGCAATCAAAAACCAGATTCTGGAACTTTTGATTGGGGAATAACAACCAATCAAGCCTATTTACCTCTAGACAATCATTCTTTTTTCGAAAATGATTATAGTTTAGTAGATTGGTTGCGACAATGGGCTAAAACAGAAGAAGAACGTGAAGAAGTAAATATTCGCGGTTTTTTAGGAAAAATGATTTTCTCTGGTGAAGAAGCTTTAAAAACAAGTCGTGTATTATCTGGAGGCGAAAAAGTGCGTTGTATGCTTTCTCGAATGATGATGGAACGCGCTAATATATTGATGTTAGACGAACCAACGAATCACTTGGATTTAGAATCGATAACGGCTTTTAACAATTCATTGAAAAATTTTAAAGGCTCTGTTATCTTTACTACTCATGATCACGAATTTGCTCAAACTGTAGGGAATAGAGTTATTGAGTTGACTCCTAAAGGAGCAATTGACCGTTACATGACTTTTGATGATTATTTAGATGATGAAAAAGTACAGGAATTGAGAGCTAAAATGTATTCTTAAATCGCATTTCAAACACTTATCCCCAAAAACAACCGTGTTTGTCTTCTTGTATGACTTTTATGAATTCCTTTAAGTTTTTTACTTTTGGATGTGGCTTGTAGCTATGCCATTTAATATCTCACATAAACCAAAAAACGTCCCAAATAGTATCTTTTTGAATATAGGTTGCTTACGCAATTTTACATTCAATTTTTTCAATTGGATTGTTCCAAACTGGTCGAATCTCGAACACAATAATACTTTGATTTTCAATTTTATAACTAAGGTCTAATTGGTCTCTAATCTCTTCAGGAGGACGAGAATTAATTAAAAAAACCTTCCATTACTTCAATTATTTCTATTTCATTTTCAAATGCTAACGCCATAATTTGTTCTTAATTTCAGTTTATATTTACCAAAAAGTAATACTGTCTTTATTCGATTTTATGAAAGTATTCAGTAAAATAGATGCTGTTTTATCTTCAATATTAGCCAATTCAATTCTGCTAAGAGTATCATATCCAGTATCTTTAATTAGTTTTTCATAGTTAGTCATATGAAAACCCATTGACCAATCTGAGAATTGTTTTTCTTTAACATTTTCACTAAAAAGACAAATGATACCTTTGTGACGGGAGTCCTTTTTTATTTTTTCAAAAAGACTAATAATAACATCTTCTTCTCCTTCAATAACTTGAAGAAAGTCGCCTACAATATAAAGTAATACTCCAGTTATATGATTGTTGATATTACTTCTTCTAGAATGTTTTAGAAGCGAATCAATTTCATTCTCTTCTAAAAGCTTTACCGATGAACCCATATAAATAATTCGATACATAAATTGATCTATTAAAGGTTTACCACTAATTTAGTTTGTTTTTTTTAATTTCCATCTTATTTTAAATTAAATCCCGCATTCAACCTTGATTATTGTTAAATTTTCAATATACTACATACAATATTAAAATATCATTACATTTGTATCCTAAATTTTAATTTTGTATGATGACTTAATTTTGTATTTATAAATTTCAAGTTATCGTTTATTTACCTCATATTATGAAAAAAAAATCCCCAATTCACATTTTAATATTAATACTAAGTCTGTTATTTATACAATTTTCATACAGTCAGAATGGTATTTCAATTTCAAAAAGATCTCCTTCTGGAAAAGTTCGTTGTTCATCAGTTGAATATGAAAAGTATTTAAAAATTATAAATCCAAATAGAGCTACTAAGGAGGAATTTGAAAATTGGATTGGTCCAAAGATTATAGAACAAAAAAACAATCAGTACATAAAAAAAACGGCAGCAACCGTTATTACCATACCGTTAGTAATTCACATTATTCATAATGGAGATGCAATTGGAGTTGATGAAAATATTACAGATGCGCAAGCGTTGTCACAAATTACAGTTTTAAATCAAGATTTCAGAAGACAATTAGGAACACCAGGTTTCAACAGCAATCTAGTTGGTGCTGATGTAGAAATTGAATTTTGCATGGCTCAAAGAAAACCTGATGGTACAGCAACTAATGGCATAGATAGAGTAAAAAGGTCTACCGCTCAATATGCAACTATGAACAAAACTGAAAACATGAAAGCGGCTACACAATGGGATCCTACAAAATATTTCAATATTTGGACGGTTTATTTTTCAGATAATAAAAGTACAGAGCAGTTTGGAACTTTAGGATATGCTCAATTTCCGAGTACATCTGGGTTGGTAGGAATTGATACTAATGGAGGAGCTGCAAATACAGATGGAGTAGTAATTGATTACAGAAATTTTGGAACTTCTGATATAGCTGATGGTCCTTATTCTCTAGGATATGATAAAGGCAGAACTGCCACTCACGAAATTGGTCACTGTTTTGGACTTGTTCATATTTGGGGAGATGGAAACGGAAATCCTGACACTGGAAATACAGATTGCAGTGCAACCGATTATTGTGCAGATACTCCTCAAGCAGGATATGAGCATTATGAGTGTGGTACTTTTGATACCTGTAAAACTAAACCAGGTAGAGATATGAATGAAAATTATATGGATTATACAGAAGATGCCTGTATGAATGTATTTACTTTAAATCAAAAAGAAAGAATCACAGCTGTAATGAATAATTCTCCCAGAAGAAAAGAATTAAAAACTTCAAACGCATGTACAGCTCCATTAGCCACGGATAAATATAACTATATAAATGAGATTTATTTATATCCAAATCCTTCTAAAAATGTATTAAATATATCAGTTTTGCAATCAGAATTGCCTAATAGATTTATAATTTATAGTTCAATTGGACAAGAAATAGAAAATAGGAGTATTCAAACTAATGACGATTTAATAATTAATACAAGTTCTTATTCAAAAGGTTTTTATTTAATTAAAATAATCAAGGAAAATGCAACTAAAACTTTGCAGTTCATAAAAGAATAATGAAAATCAAAAAGACTAAAACGGAACTTTGCTTTAAAGTTCCTTTTTTTTTGAAATAAACGAATGAAAATATAAATAAGGTTTATATACCTTAAATTTTCAAATACACAAAATATATTCTATTTTAGCATTATTATAAATTTTTACAATAATGATATCAGAGGCTCAGTTTCAGCATGAATTGCAACTAATTATAAAAAATGGCATACGTGAGGATATTGGCCCTGGTGACTTTAGTTCATTGGCTTGCATTCCAAAACAAGCTGTAGGAAAGGCAAAGTTATTGGTAAAAGATGAAGGTATTATTGCTGGTGTTGCTTTTGCAAAAATGATTTTTGAATATATCGATTGCAACCTTCAATTCGAAGTTTTTACTCAAGATGGTATGCCTGTAAAATACGGAGATGTTGTTTTTCATGTCTCTGGAAGTTCACAATCTATACTTAAAGCTGAACGATTGGTGCTCAATTCTATGCAACGTATGTCGGCAATAGCTACCAAAACCAATACTTACGTTAAACTTTTAGAAGGAACCAACACTAAAATATTAGATACTAGAAAAACTACTCCTGGATTTAGAGCTTGTGAGAAATGGGCAGTTACAATTGGTGGAGGCGAGAATCATCGTTTTGCTTTATACGACATGATTATGCTTAAAGACAATCACAATGATTTTGCTGGAGGAATAACAAATGCAATCCAAAAAACGAAAACTTTTCTAAAAGACAATAATCTCGATTTAAAAATTATTGTTGAAGCTAGAAGTATAGATGAGATTAAAGAAATTTTAAAAAACGACGGGATTCATAGAATTTTAATTGACAATTTTAATTATGAAAACACAAGAAAAGCAGTTCAATTAATTGGTAATCAATGTCAAACAGAGTCTTCTGGAAATATCAATGAAATTACGGTTCGGCATTATGCAGAGTGTGGTGTAAATTATGTTTCCTCTGGAGCATTAACACATTCTGTTCACAATATGGATTTAAGTTTAAAAGCAATTGAATAATTTAACTATTTTAGAAACTAAAAATTCAAGACTCCATTCATGTCACAGGAAATAGAAATCAAGTTAGAGAGAATTCCTATAGTCAGAAATTTTATCCGTCTTTTGAAAAGGATAAAACTTCCTTGGCTACAAGGTTTATCTTTTTATGATTTATCAGAATTTTATGTTTTAGGAATTGTAGAAGGTGCATTATCCTATCATGCAAGTGCAGTAGCTTTTAGTTTTTTTATGGCATTATTTCCGTTTGCATTATTCATTTTAAATCTCATTCCATATATACCAATAGAAGGATTTCAAGTAGATTTTTTAGAATTTGTAAAAGAAGGGGTACCGCCAAATACCTATGATGCTATTTATAAAATTATTAGCGATATTCTAAACAATAGTCATTCTGGATTATTGTCCACAGGGTTCTTATTGTCTATTTTCTTAATGGCAAACGGTTTAAATGGAATTCTTGGAGGATTTGAATCCTCAAGACATGTATTGTATAAAAGAGGATTTTTACAACAGTATGTAGTAGCTTTAGGAATGTCATTACTGCTGTCTTTACTTTTATTAGTTACAGTGGCAATCATTGTTGTCTTTGAGGTTTTAATTCAACAAACCATTATTCAAGATGTAGTAAGTGATCGCATTCCGTTAATTGTTTTAGGTCGATATGCCTTTGTGATTCTGATGATATTAATTACGACTTCAGTATTATTTAAGTTTGGAACCAAACAATTTAAAAATAGAGCATTCATATCTATAGGATCTGTGTTTACTACAATATTAATTATTTTATCATCTTATGTATTTGGAATTTGGGTAATCAAATTTTCAAAATACAACGAATTGTATGGGTCAATAGGTACTTTATTAATCATGATGTTTTACATTTGGATAAATTGTATGATTCTACTACTAGGATTTGAATTGAATGCTTCTATAGAGAAATTAAAAAAGAAAAATTCGGATTAATCGTTTCTAAAAATGTTGTAATTCATTTAAATAAATTGAATGATTTCAAAATGCAAAATATATTATCGCCTGTTATTTTTATTGTTTCCATTGATAATTAATTCACAAATTGTTACTGGTAAATGGAAAGCTATTGATGATGTTACGGGAAAACCTTTAGCCATTTTAGAAATTTATGAAAATGAAAGCAAAATTTACGGAAAAGTACTTGATATAATCAATCCAAAAGATAGAAACAAAGTATGTAGTAATTGCTCAGGAGAAGATAAAGACAAACCTATACTAGGAATGACCGTTATAAAAGGGTTAATAAAAGATGGTTTAGAATACAATTCAGGTAAAATATTAGATCCAAAACACGGAAGGCTTTATAAATGTTTTATTACTCTTGAATCTAAAGATAAACTTAAAGTGCGTGGTTATATTGGATTTTCATTATTTGGTCGAACACAATACTGGCATCGAGTAAAGTAACAGTTGCAAAAAAATCAAATTTAAATAATGTACTTTGTAGAAGTAATTTTACCGCTTTCCCTAACTAAAACTTTAACTTATGAAGTTTCAGAAGCTGAATATAATTATATAAAAATTGGAATGCGAATTGCAGTACCAATAAAGAATAAAGTGTATACTGCTTTAGCAATCAACTTACATCAAAATAGACCTATTTTATATGATGCCAAAGAAATTCACCAAATTTTAGATGAAAAACCTATAGTAAATGAAATACAAATTGCTCATTGGCAATGGATTGCTTCCTATTATATGTGTGCCATTGGCGATGTATATCGTGGTGCCATGCCTAGTGCTTTACTTTTAGAAAGCGAAACTATTATTTCTCAAAAAAACGATAATTTTGTTGATGAAACACAACTTTCAGATGATGAATATTTAATCTACCAAGCACTACAAAAGCAGTCTTCATTAAAAATTCAAGATGTTATTTCAATTTTAAACAAGAAAAATGTATTACCGGTTATTCAAAAGTTAATTGATAAAGGAATCTTGGTTTTACAAGAAGAAGTGGCAGAAGCGTATAAACCAAAATTAGTACGCTATATAAGGTTAAATTCAAAATACGAATCAAATGAAGGATTAAGCCATCTTTTAGAACTACTTAAAAGTGCCAATAAACAAAAAGAAATTGTTCTCAGTTATTTTCAACTAAATGCAACAACTAAAAATCCAACTACTGTAAAAAGCTTAATCGAAGTAGCGAATTCAACATCTGCAGTTGTAAAAGCATTAATTGATAAACATATTTTTGAAGAATATTATATTCAGGAAGACCGAGTTAATTTTAAAGGAAAAATTAAAGAAGATGCTTTACGATTAAGTGAAGCGCAAGAAATAGCTTTTCAAGAAATAAAATCGAATTTTAAAAATAAAGAAGTATGTCTCTTGCATGGTGTAACTTCAAGCGGAAAAACCGAAATTTATATCCAGCTTATTGAAGAATATATACAGCAGGAAAAGCAAGTTTTATATTTGTTGCCAGAAATAGCATTAACAACTCAATTAGTTAGTAGATTACGCGATTATTTCGGAAATAAAGTGGCCGTTTTTCATTCAAAATACAACAACAATGAGCGTGTAGAAGTTTGGAAACAAGTGTTGGATAATTCTCCAAAAGCACAAATCGTAATAGGAGCGAGGTCGGCTTTGTTTTTACCCTTTTCCAACTTAGGACTTATTATTGTAGATGAAGAACATGAACAAACGTTTAAGCAACAAGATCCCTCACCAAGATATCATGCTCGTGATGCTGCTATTGTTTTGTCTAGTTTTCATAAAGCCACTCAAGCCAACGGCGAACAGGTCGGAGCCAAAGTACTATTAGGTTCGGCAACACCAAGTATTGAAACCTATTATAATTCTCAGTCTGGAAAATATGGTTTAGTCGAAATTAATCAACGCTTTGGTAAGTCCATCTTGCCTGAAATTGAGTTAGTAGATTTGAAAGACAAATATTTTCGAAAAAAAATGTCGGGTCATTTTAGTGATACTTTAATAGAAGAAATTACTTCAGCTTTATCAGATGGAAGTCAAGTGATTTTATTTCAAAACAGAAGAGGATTTTCTCCCGTTGTTGAATGTATGACTTGTGGTCACGTGCCGCAATGTCAGCAATGCGATGTGAGTTTAACTTATCATAAGCATAAAAACCAATTGCGATGCCATTATTGTGGCTATTCAATGGCAAATCCAACCAGTTGTCATTCGTGTTCTAGTGTGCATCTTACCACAAAAGGTTTTGGAACTGAACAAATTCAACAAGAATTGCTTACTCTTTTTCCTAATACTAAAATAGGAAGAATGGATCAAGATACGACTCGTGGAAAATTTGGTTTCGAAAAAATAATCGACAGTTTTAAAAACAAAGAAATTGATATTTTAGTAGGAACACAAATGCTCGCCAAAGGATTAGATTTTGATAATGTAAGTTTAGTTGGAATTATGAATGCCGATAATATGTTGTACCATCCTGATTTTCGCGCTTTTGAAAGAAGCTTCCAAATGATGACACAAGTAGCTGGCCGTGCAGGTCGTTCTGAAAAAAGAGGAAAAGTAATTATTCAAACCTATAATCCAAATCACAACACGATTCAACAAGTGACTAATAATGATTATTTAGGAATGTATAAAGAGCAGTTGTATGAAAGACAAATTTATAAATATCCACCCTATTTTAAATTGATTAAGCTCACTTTAAAAAATCGTGATTTCGAAAAACTGAAAACTGGATCTTTCTGGTTGTTTCAAGTGTTACAACAAAATATGAGTATTCCAGTTTTAGGACCAGAAGAACCGCCAATAAGCCGTATCAGAAACGAATACATCAGAACCATAATGATAAAGATTCCACAAAATCAGTCTTTACAAGTCACAAAAAAAACTATCCAGAAAATACTGGATAGTTTTGAATCTGTTGCTCAATTCAAAGCTATAAAAACAGCTGTGAATGTCGATTTTTATTAATTTATTGCTAAAGCGCGAACAAGATCTTCTTTCTTGTTTCTACTTAAAGGAATTTTTGTAATTCCAATTTCAGCAAATTTACTGTTAAATCGTTCTACCTTATCAATATTAATGATATAGGATTTATGGACTCGAATGAATTTATCTTTCGATAAATCGTTTTCAAAAGATTTCATGGTAGAGAGCACTAGGTTGCTATCTTCCTCAGTAACTACTTTTACATAGTCGCCAAAAGCTTCGATCCATTTAATTTTTGAAGTAAACACTTTTAATTTTTTAAGATTACTCTTAATAAATATGTGTTCTCCATCTTCATCTTGATTTTCATTTTTAAGAATGTGAAAATCCATAGCGCGTTTTACAGAAGCATTAAAACGATCAAGTGCAATAGGTTTTTGTAGGTAATCTGTTGCATCATAATCGAACGCTTTCATAGCGTATTCAGCCTTAGACGTGATAAAAATGATTTGTGGTTTCACTTTTAAACCGTCTAGAAAATCAAAACCGCTTATGACTGGCATTTCTATATCTAGAAATATAAGGTCAACGGTGTGAACCGACATGCAATTTTTTGCTTCAATTGCATTAGAAAAATCTCCAATTAAATGTAAATTTGGATGATTATTCACTAACTTTGCAATGATCATTCTCTGAATAGAGCTGTCATCGACAACTACACAATTTAGTTTCATAATTTTATTGTATTATAGATTTGGTTCAACGAAAGTAAAACGTTTTTTCTTATAAACCTAACTTTTATCGGTTTTTTTTACCTTACAACGAATAAAAATGCTTTTTGCTTGTTTATTTAAAAAAAAAGATTACTTTTGCAAAAATTAACATTTTAATTAAAAAAATTATGAATCATTATGAAACTGTTTTCATTTTAAATCCCGTTTTATCTGAAGTTCAGGTAAAGGAAACAGTGAGCAAATTCGAAGAATTTCTTACGTCCAGAGGAGCAGAAATGGTATCAAAAGAGGATTGGGGCTTGAAAAAGATGGCTTACGAAATCCAAAACAAGAAAAGTGGTTTTTACCATTTATTCGAATTCAAAGTTGCAGGAGAAGTTTTAATTGCTTTTGAAACTGAATTTAGACGTGACGAGAGAGTAATGCGTTTCTTAACTGTAAGTTTAGATAAACATGCAATATCTTGGGCAGAAAGAAGAAGAACTAAATTAAAAGCAGCAAAAGCGTAATCATGGCAACACTACAACAATCCGCTTCAGGAAAAAAAGATGGAGATATCAGATATCTTACTCCTTTAAACATTGAAACTAACAAAACTAAAAAATATTGTCGTTTCAAAAAATCTGGAATCAAATATATTGATTATAAAGATGCAGACTTTTTATTGAAATTTGTAAACGAGCAAGGAAAAATTCTTCCACGTCGTTTAACAGGAACCTCATTAAAATACCAAAGAAAAGTGTCAGTAGCTGTAAAAAGAGCTAGGCATTTAGCGTTAATGCCATATGTGGCAGATTTACTTAAATAATTTATTAAACAAAAAGTTGTTGTCCCGATAAAATCGGGACTAACTTCTATAATAAGGACAACAACATGGAACTTATATTAAAACAAGACGTTCAAAACGTAGGATTTAAAGATGATGTAGTTACAGTAAAAGCTGGTTACGGTCGTAATTTTTTAATTCCTCAAGGATTTGCACATTTAGCAACTCCATCAGCCAAAAAAGTTTTAGCTGAAAATCTAAAACAAAAAGCCCACAAAGAAGCTAAAGTTGTAAACGATGCAAAAACAAAGGCAGAAGCCTTAAAAGCTATCGAAATAAAAATTTCTGCGAAAGCAGGTGGTGAAAAACTATTTGGTTCTATTACTAATATTGATATTGCTGAAGCATTAGCTAAAGGTGGTCAAGAAGTGGATAGAAAATTTATTACTTCTGGAATCGTTAAACGTATTGGTAAATATACTGCTACTGTAAGATTGCACAGAGATGTGATTATTGAATTACCTTATGAAATTGTTGCTGAAAAAGCATAATTTCTAAAACATGTAAAAAATCCCAACTCTTAGGAGATTGGGATTTTTTTTTTGATTTTTTTTGATTTTTTGCAACCTCTCACTTCAAATTTCTAACTTGCTAAAACCCATGAAATATTCTAGACTTACAAAAGAACAATTCGAAGAATTGCATCCTGAATTCGTAAACTTTTTAGCTGCCCAAACAATTGACAAAGCAGAATGGGATAAATTAAAATTAGAAAAACCAGAGGTAGCTGAGCAAGAACTTGATGTTTTCTCCGATTTAATTTGGGAAGGGGTTTTAGGTAGAGCACAATATTTAGAACATTTTTCAAAAAACCATATTTTCCTATTTCAATGTTTTGATACTTATATAGATTCTATAGTTTTAAAATCATTGGTTCCAGAAACTGATTTCCTGACTAAAAAAGGTTTGCAATGGCTTAGCGATAATATGTTTACAGATACCATTGAAATGAAAGTAGGTAAAAAAGAATTTACTGAAGAAAGAAATACATCCATTTTTGGATTGATACAGCAAGGAGCATTTTTAAGTGAAGGTCAATTATTTAAACAAATTGATACGATTATAAAAGGTTAATTTTTTTCGGCAGAATGCTATAAATAAGTTATTTTAGTATTTTTATTACATATGTTGATATTTATTGTTTTTATCGGTCATATGTAATTCGCATATAATTTTCGATGTTTCCGACCAATTTTGGTTATGCTCATTTCAAATGCTTAAATAGCTTATTTTATTTTCTATGGATATTCAACAAACTATTCTAAACTTACGTCAAGAACTTAATCTTCACAATCATAATTACTATGTTTTAGATCATCCAACGATTTCTGATTATGAATTTGATATTAAATTAAAAGAGCTTCAAGATTTAGAAAACAATCATCCTGAGTATTTTGATGCTAATTCGCCAACGCAAAGGGTAGGAGGGGCAATTACAAAAAATTTCCAAACTGTTGTTCACGATTACAGAATGTATTCTCTAGACAATTCGTATTCGAAAGCTGATTTATTAGATTGGGAAAACAGAATTCAGAAAGTTTTAGGGAATGTAGCTTTACAATACACTTGTGAATTAAAATACGATGGCGCTTCTATTTCAATTACTTATGAAAACGGAAAATTAAAACGCGCTGTAACTCGTGGTGATGGTTTTCAAGGAGACGATGTAACTAACAATATAAAGACCATCAGATCAATTCCTTTACAATTGACAGGAACAAATTTTCCGGATAAGTTTGATATTAGAGGTGAAATTATATTACCATTTGCAGGATTCGAAAAAATGAATCAAGAGTTAATAGAGATTGGTGAAACTCCATATTCAAATCCTAGAAATACAGCTTCAGGAAGTTTAAAATTACAAGATAGTACAGAAGTTGCCAAAAGACCTTTAGATTGTTTATTGTATTTTTTAATTGGAAGTAATTTGCCATTTAAATCGCAATATGAAGGTTTAGAAACTGCCAGGAAATGGGGTTTCAAAGTTCCAAACGAAGCCAAATTAGCCAATAGTTTAGAGGAAGTTTTTGAGTTTATTAATTATTGGGATATTCACAGGCATAATTTACCTTATGAAACGGATGGAGTAGTGGTAAAAGTAAATTCTTTTCAATATCAAGACGAATTGGGATATACCGCCAAATCTCCTCGTTGGGCAATGGCATATAAGTTCAAATCAGAGCAGGTTTCAACAAAATTAAAATCTATTTCCTATCAAGTAGGAAGAACAGGTGCAATTACTCCGGTAGCAAATTTAGAGCCAGTTCAATTAGCTGGAACAATTGTAAAACGCGCTTCATTGCACAATGCCGATCAAATAGAAAAATTGGACATTCGAGTTGGTGATACTGTTTTTGTAGAAAAAGGAGGCGAAATTATTCCGAAGATAATTGCTGTAGATGTAACCAAACGTCCCGAAAATACTGAACCAACACACTACATAACTCATTGCCCAGAATGTGAAACCGAATTGGTTCGATCTGAAGGGGAAGCCAATCATTATTGTCCTAATTTTTACGGTTGTCCACCACAAATTATTGGAAGAATTCAGCATTTTATTTCTAGAAAAGCAATGGATATTGAAGGCCTTGGTGGAGAAACTGTAGCTTTATTATACAATAATGGGTTGGTACATAATTACGCTGATTTATATGAATTGACTGTAGATCAAATTTTGCCATTAGAAAGAATGGCTCAAAAATCAGCTGAAAATCTAGTAAAAGGAGTTGAGAAATCTAAAAAAATTCCTTTTGAAAATGTATTATTTGCTTTAGGAATTCGGTTTGTTGGCGAAACCGTAGCTAAGAAATTAGCCAAGCATTATGCAACTATCGATGCTTTAAGTCAAGCCAGTTTAATGGATTTAATTTTGGTGGATGAAATTGGGGATAGAATTGCAAAAAGTGTAATTGAATTCTTCGAAAATGAAGAAAATCGAATAATTATTGATAGGTTAAGAAGTTATGGAGTTCAATTTGAAATTATAGAAAAAATAAATTTGAATGCTACCAATAAACTTTCAGGTAAAACTTTTGTGGTTTCAGGCGTTTTTGAACAATTTTCAAGAGATGATCTAAAGAAAGCGATTGAAGATAATGGTGGTAAAGTAGGTAGCTCAATCTCCTCAAAAACAGATTTTGTTGTTGCAGGGGATAATATGGGACCAGCAAAATTAGAGAAAGCAAATCAATTAAAAGTAGCTATCATTTCTGAGGATGAATTTATTAAATTGATACAATAGTACTGTTTACTGGAATATTTGGAAATATTTTTTTGTGATTATTGCGATTTTATATCTATTTTAGTATTTTTAACAAATAAATTTTAATTATTTTAGTTAATTTGCTAATGAAAGTATACAATAATTTTCTCGGAAATACTCGAAGAAATGAATATGTTAACGGTTTAATTGGGGTTTATTTTTTTATCGCTATCATCGAAATAATTGCTGAATTTTTTGAAAGTCAGTTTTTTGTTTTCATTTCAAAGCCTTTTTTAGTTCCTATATTATTTATAATGTATGTAGTTAAAAGTAGAAAATATAACTTAATTTATATTTTGGCTATTGGCTTTGCATGGTTATCGGATGTTTTTTTTATTTCCCATAGACTCTTTTTTAAAAGTTTGGGGTCTTTTTCTTTTTTGATTTTTTTAATACTATTTTTTTATTTTATTATCAAACATGTTAAATTTAAAGGGTATTTATCTCTAATAATTGGATGTATTCCTTTTTTGTTAGGGTATTATTTTTTTTATAATCTAGCTCAAGAACATTTAAAAGTAATGTTCTATTTGTATTTATTAACTGGTGTTTTAATCATTTTGTTAGGTGGCTTTTCATTAGGTAGTTATATACTAAATCCTAGTAAATCAAATACTTTTTTAGCTTTAAGTGTTTTTTTACTGTCTACAGTGCAATTTGTTTTTGTATTAGAATATTATTTTGTTGAAATTAAGCTATTGCACTCTTTTGAAATTTTATTTTATGCAATTGCTCAATATCTAATTTTTGAGTTTGTTGTATTAGAAGAAAGGAGAAAAAGGTATCATGAAATTAAAAATAAAAGTTTAAAAATTGATACTAACTTGTAGGTTACATAAACCCAGTTTCTGAATTGATATTAAATATTAATAAAAAAAATCTATATCTTCATTTTGAGAGACAAAATAGCTACCTTTGTGGCGTAAATGAATAGTTGTAAAATAAATTATGAAGAATACAATATCATATTATTTGTCTCTTTTCGCAATGATAGTTTTATTTTCATGCAATAATGATGATAACTCTTCTCTAGATTCAAATAATGCATTTTTACCTGTTTCCTTCAAAGTGGGCTTTAGTGCACAAACGCTTGCAACAAATAAAGTAAATGCTGTCATTTCAAATGGTGAAATTACTATTAATGCTGTAAATAATTCTGGCAATGAATCTTTTTCATTTTCAATTGCTGGAAATGAAGTTGGTACATATCCAACTAATACAAGTGTAATTTTATATACTACTGGTGAAAATCAGCCCATTTATTCCAGCGTAAATCCAGCTGATGCATTAACTAATACTGGGCAAATTATAATTACATCAATTAATACAGTAAATAAAAGAATTTCTGGAAGTTTTGCTTATACTGGCTATTACAGTGAAGGTTTAATTACTTATACAAAAGAGTTTACAAATGGAACTTTTAAAAATGTTCCTTATACACTAGGAATTAAATAGATTTTATAATATGAATCAATATCCGCTTCTTGCGGATTTTTTTATGGCATAAAGTTTGTCTATTTATAATATCTAACGAATTATTATGCTATACATCGATTTTAAATCAAAGTATTGTTAAGTTGTATTACATTTGTTATTTTATTTACAAACTTAATGTCATTTTGACCTACCCAATTCTATGCCACAACATAAAATACTGACACTTGACAATATGTCACTACAAGATTTTGGTTCAGATGCCGAGTTAATTCCGCTATTGACACCAGAAGACGAAGAAGAAATGAATAATGAAGAATTGCCTCAATCATTAGCTATCTTACCTTTGCGAAACATGGTTTTATTTCCTGGAGTTGTTATACCAATAACCGCTGGAAGAGATAAATCAATTAAATTAATTAATGATGCCAATGCTGAAGGAAAAATAATTGGAGTTGTTGCTCAAAAAAATGAAGAAGACGAAGATCCTACAAAAAATGACATTCATAAAATAGGAACAGTAGCTCGTATTTTAAGAGTATTAAAAATGCCTGACGGCAATGTAACTGTAATTCTTCAAGGAAAAAAACGTTTTGAAATTGATGCTGTAATTACTGAAAAGCCCTACATAAAAGCTGCCGTTAAAGAAGTTTCGGAAAAAAGGCCAGGCAAACACGATACTGAATTTTTGGCTATTCTTGATTCTATTAAAGAGCTTGCGATTCAAATTATAAAAGAAAGTCCAAATATTCCAAGTGAAGCTACATTTGCTATAAAAAATATCGAAAGTCAATCTTTTTTAATCAATTTTGTTACCTCTAACATGAATTTATCTGTTAAAGAAAAACAAGATTTATTAGCGGTTAATATATTAAAAGAAAGAGCATTAGAAACTCTTCGGTATATGAATATCGAGTTGCAAAAACTGGAGTTAAAAAACGATATTCAATCTAAAGTACGTTTTGATTTAGACCAGCAACAACGTGAATATTTTCTTCATCAACAAATGAAAACCATCCAAGAAGAATTGGGCGGAGTTTCTCAAGAAGAAGAGATAGACGAAATGCGACTTAAGGCAAAAACCAAAAAATGGGACGAAAAGACTCAAAAACATTTCGAAAAGGAATTGTCTAAAATGCAGCGAATGAATCCGCAAGCTCCTGATTTTGGAATTCAAAGAAATTATCTAGATTTATTTTTAGAATTGCCTTGGAATGAATATTCTAAAGATAATTTTGACTTAAAAAGAGCTCAAAAAATACTAGATAAAGATCACTTTGGATTAGAAGATGTTAAGAAAAGAATGATTGAGCATCTTGCAGTTTTAAAATTGCGAAACGATATGAAATCTCCAATTATTTGCTTGACCGGACCTCCAGGTGTTGGAAAAACATCAATTGGAAGATCCGTTGCTGAAGCTCTAGGTAGAGAATATGTGAGAATTTCTTTGGGTGGTTTGCGTGACGAAGCTGAAATTCGTGGCCATCGAAAAACCTATATTGGAGCAATGCCAGGAAGAATCATTCAAAGTTTGAAAAAAGCGGGAACATCCAATCCGGTTTTTGTTTTAGATGAAATAGATAAATTATCAAACAGTCATCAAGGCGATCCTTCATCAGCATTATTAGAAGTTTTAGACCCAGAACAAAACAATTCATTTTATGATAATTTCCTAGAAATGGGTTATGATTTATCTAAAATAATGTTTATTGCTACTTCTAACAATATGTCAGCAATTCAACCTGCTTTGATTGACAGGATGGAAGTAATAAAAATGTCAGGTTATACTATTGAAGAAAAATTAGAGATTGCTCATCGTCATTTATTTCCAAGACAATTAAGAGAACATGGTTTAAACACAAAACAATTAACCATTGGTAAGAAACAATTAGAAAAAATAATTGAGGGTTACACACGTGAATCAGGAGTTCGAGGTTTAGAGGCTAAAATTGCTCAAGTAATTCGTCATGCTGCTAAATCTATTGCAATGGAGGAAGAGTATAACAAAAAAGTTACCGATGAAGATATTGTAAGCGCTCTAGGTGTTTCTAGAATGGATAGAGATAAATATGAAAACAACGATGTTGCTGGAGTAGTAACAGGTTTGGCTTGGACTTCAGTAGGAGGTGACATTTTATTTATTGAATCATTAGTTTCTCCAGGAAAGGGAGGGATGACCATTACAGGAAATTTAGGCACCGTAATGAAAGAATCAGCAACTATTGCATTAGAATATATTAAAGCCAATACCGCACTTTTAGGATTAGAGCCAGAATTATTATCTAAATATAATATTCACTTACATGTTCCAGAAGGGGCAACTCCTAAAGACGGACCTAGTGCAGGAATTGCAATGCTTACTTCTTTAGTATCCGTATTAACACAAAAGAAAATAAAGAAAAGTTTAGCCATGACAGGAGAAATTACTTTACGTGGAAAAGTATTACCTGTTGGAGGTATAAAAGAAAAAATATTGGCTGCAAAGCGCGCCAATATTAAAGAAATTATTTTGTGTCATGAAAATAAAAGTGATATAGAAGAAATTAAATCGGAATATGTTTCGGGATTAACATTCCATTATGTCAAAGAAATGAGCGAAGTTTTAGCCATCGCAATTACCGATCAAAAGGTTAAAAATGCTAAATCACTCTAAATGTAAAACGGCTAATTTTTTTAGCCGTTTTTTTTATTAAAAAATAATATCTTCGCATTTGCGTTATACTTTATTGAAACAGCGACTGCAAACATGATTAAAACGAAATTTTATTGTTTTCTAATTTTATTAAGCACATTGTCTTACAGTCAAATTGGAGGAAAATCGGTATATCAATTTCTAAATTTAGTAACTTCACCCAGACAAGCAGCCTTAGGAGGAAAAACAATCACCATTTATGATTATGATGTTAATCAAGCTAATTTTAATCCAGCAACAATCAATCAGGAAATGCACAATCGATTGGCTTTAAATTACGGTAGTTACTTTGGAGCGGCTACCTACGGAACGGCTTCATATGCGTATACTGTAGACAGGCGTGTGCAAACTTTTCAAGCCGGTGTAAATTATGTAAATTATGGCAATATTGATGGTTATGATGAAAACGGAACAGCAACAGCCAGTTTTACAGGAAGTGAAATAGCTCTAAATTTCGGGTATTCCTATAACATTCCAAATACCGATATACATATTGGTGCTAGCGGAAAATTAATTTCTTCTACTCTTGAAACTTACACTTCATTTGGAGGAGCAATAGACTTAGGAGGCTTGTACATTGATGAAGTAAATGACGTAAATTATGCTTTAGTCATCAGAAATATTGGAACTCAATTCACTACTTATAACGGAACGAACGAAAAGCTACCTTTAGAGATAATGGTAGGAATATCGCAGCAAGTAGAGAATGTACCGCTACGTTGGCATCTTACATTAGAAAATTTACAACAATGGAATATAGCTTTTTCAAATCCTAACCGAGCGGTAAATAGTCTGGATGGTGGCTCCTCAGAAGAGAAAGTTTCCTTTGTAAACAATGCTTTGAGACACGTCATTATTGGAGCAGAACTTTTCCCAACCAAAAGTTTTAATGTTCGTTTAGGCTATAATTTTAGAAGAGGAGAGGAATTACGATTAGAAGAACAACGGAATTTTTCTGGAATTTCATTAGGATTTGGTTTAAAAATGGGAAGACTAAAATTTGATTATTCCTATTCCAGATATACTTTAGCAGCAAACACGAGTTTATTTGGCTTGACCATAAACTTTCAAGATCAATAAACAATTCTAAAATTTAGAATTTTGATTATTTATATTTAAAAAAATGAAAAAAATCACCATTGCAATAGACGGTTATTCTTCAACAGGTAAAAGTACTTTAGCAAAACAACTAGCTAAGTATTTGGGCTATGTTTATGTCGATACAGGCGCAATGTATCGTGCTATAACTTTTTTTGCAATGCAAAACGGATATATTGCTGTTGATTTTTTTGACAAACAATCCCTTATTGATAGTTTGTCTTTTATCAATTTACAATTCAAGTTTAATGCTGATTTGGGTTTTGCCGAAATGTATTTGAATGATGTAAATGTCGAAACTGAAATCAGAACTATAGAAGTCTCCAATTTTGTAAGCAAAGTTGCCGAAGTTTCTCAAGTTAGAGCTAAATTAGTTGAGCAACAAAAGCAAATGGGAAAAGACAAAGCCATTGTTATGGACGGAAGAGACATAGGTACAGTTGTTTTTCCTAATGCCGAACTCAAAATTTTTATGACTGCCAGTCCGGAAACTCGTGCAGAACGTCGTTTTGATGAATTGCAGAGCAAAGGACAAAATGTACCTTACGAAGCGGTTCTAAAAAATGTTCAGGAACGTGATTACATCGACACGCATCGAGAAGATTCTCCTTTAGTAAAAGCAGCTGACGCCATAGAAATTGACAATTCTCATCTTTCTAGAGAAGAACAATTTAATGCTGTTTTAGAATTAGTGCATGACATTGCAAAAAAAATATAAATATTTGTTTATTTGATTTTTAATAGTAGATTTACGTACAATTAATAACAAAAAATCAAAACTAACATATTTATGAGCATAAAATTTAGATTGACTGTAATGAGTTTTCTTCAGTTTTTTGTATGGGGAGCATGGTTAATTACTGTAGGAAATTATTGGTTTGCTACAAAACAATGGAGTGGAGCCGAGTTTGGAGCTATTTTCTCGACCTTAGGACTTTCTTCTATTTTCATGCCTGCTGTAACGGGTATTATTGCAGATCGATGGGTTAATGCAGAGAAATTATATGGAATCTTACATATTTTAGGGGGGCTAGCTTTGGCTTATATTCCTCAAGTTGATAATCCTACAAGTTTCTTTTGGGTAATATTTATGGCGATGTTGTGTTATATGCCAACTATAGCTTTGTCGAATTCAATTGCTTATAATATTCTAAAAAACAATAAATTTGATGTAGTTAAAGTATTTCCGCCCATTCGTGTATGGGGAACTATTGGATTTATCATCGCCATGTGGATTACCAATTTAACCGGAAACAAAGCTTCTGCAAACATGTTTTATATTGCAGCATTTTTTGCAGTTGTTTTAGGAGTTTACTCCTTTACTTTGCCTAAATGTCCGCCACAAAATTTAACTTCTAAAGACGCTTCCTTTGTAGAGTCTCTAGGATTAAATGCCTTTAAGTTGTTTGGAACATACAAGATGGCATTATTTTTTATATTCTCAATGTTTTTAGGTGGAGCTTTACAATTAACAAATATGTACGGCGATACGTTTTTGTCAGATTTCGAAAAAGTGCCACAATATGCAGATTCATTCGTTGTTAAATATTCTACTATTATCTTGTCTATTTCACAAATATCAGAAACACTATTTATATTAGCCATTCCCTTTTTCTTAAAACGATTTGGAATCAAACAAGTCATGTTAATTTCTATGGTGGCTTGGGTTTTACGTTTCGGTTTGTTTGCTTATGGTGATCCTGAAGGAGGTCTATGGATGATTATTTTATCTTGTATTGTTTACGGGATGGCTTTCGATTTCTTTAATATTTCAGGTTCTTTATTTGTAGAAACCACAACCGATTCTTCAATTCGTTCGAGTGCACAAGGATTATTTATGATGATGACTAATGGTTTTGGAGCTATAATAGGGAGTTCAGTAAGTGGTTATTTAATAGATACTTATTTTACACATGAAGGTGGTAAGGATTGGCATAACATCTGGCTGACTTTTGCAATTTATGCAGGTATAATTGCTGTTTTCTTTGCAATAATGTTCAAGCATAAGCATGACCCTAATGCAGTGGAACATGTAAGTCATTAAAAAGTAATAAAGTCATAATTTACCCGATATGCTATGTGTATCGGGTTTTTTTTAGCCCCGATAGTAATGGAAATCCTTTTGTGACGGCTTTCAGTGCAAAAGATTCTAATGTATAGCGAACTGACCTAGTAAATAGCTCCTGATTATAAGTCTTTTATCAAAACTCTTTATTCTATTTTCTTTTCTTAAAAATTTTGCAAATACATAAAAAAGAATTACTTTTGCGCACCTTTTGGCGAGCAGTGTTTCCTTTAGGTATCAACAAATTATATAAAAACAACTTCTGTTTTTTCAACCGCATCACGAAACACATGAAAAACAGAATACAAATTTTTTATCAGCATGTCTGAAACATTAAAATCACAAGAGCAGTTTTTAGCAGAATTCAATTGGCACAATTTCGAAGAAGGTATAGATGCCGTTGACGAAAAAAACTTGCTTGAATTTGAAGAATTAGTATCAAAAACTTTTATTGATACTGATCAAGAAGAAGTAGTAGAAGGAGTAGTTGTAAGAATTACAGATAGAGACGTTATTGTTGATATCAACGCAAAATCGGAAGGTGTTATTTCATTGAATGAATTCCGTTACAATCCAAACTTAAAAGTAGGTGACAAAGTAGAAGTATTAATTGACATCCGTGAGGATAAAACAGGTCAATTAGTATTATCTCATAGAAAAGCACGTACTATCAAATCATGGGATAGAGTTATTTCGGCTAACGAAACAGGAGAAATCGTTAATGGTTTTGTAAAATGCAGAACTAAAGGTGGTATGATCGTTGACGTTTTCGGAATTGAAGCTTTCTTACCAGGATCTCAAATTGACGTTAAACCAATTAGAGACTACGATGTATATGTAAACAAAATGATGGAATTTAAAGTGGTAAAAATTAACCACGAATTCAAAAACGTTGTTGTTTCGCACAAAGCGCTTATTGAAGCGGATATTGAAGTACAGAAAAAAGAAATCATCGGTCAATTACAAAAAGGACAAGTACTAGAAGGTGTTGTTAAAAACATTACTTCTTATGGTGTGTTTATTGATTTAGGTGGTGTTGATGGATTAATTCACATTACAGACCTTTCTTGGAGTAGAATCAACCACCCAAGTGAAGTGCTGGAATTAGACCAAAAATTAAACGTTGTAATCCTTGATTTCGATGATGAGAAAACAAGAATTCAATTAGGATTGAAACAATTAAACGCTCACCCTTGGGATGCTTTAGATGCTAAATTAACAATTGGAGATAAAGTAAAAGGTAAAGTAGTAGTAATCGCTGATTACGGTGCATTTATCGAAGTGGCTGAAGGTGTTGAAGGTTTGATTCACGTTTCTGAAATGTCATGGTCTACACACTTGCGTTCGGCTCAAGATTTCGTAAAAGTGGGAGATATTGTTGAAGGAGTTATCTTAACTCTTGATAGAGATGATCGTAAGATGTCATTAGGTATCAAACAATTAACTCAAGATCCTTGGACAGATATCACTGCTAAATACCCAGTAGGTTCTAAACATACAGGTATCGTTAGAAACTTTACTAACTTTGGAATTTTCGTAGAATTAGAAGAAGGTATTGATGGATTAATCTACATTTCTGACTTGTCTTGGACTAAGAAAATCAAACACCCATCTGAATTTGTAAATGTTGGTGAAAAATTAGACGTAGTGGTATTAGAATTAGATGTTGACGGACGTAAATTATCTTTAGGTCACAAACAAACTACTGCTAATCCTTGGGATCAATACGAAGATTCATTCGCTGTAGGAACTATCCATACAGGTGAAATTTCTGAAATCGTTGATAAAGGAGCTACTGTAGAATTTGGAGATGATATCGTTGCGTTCATTCCTACTCGTCACCTTGAAAAAGAAGATGGTAAGAAATTGAAAAAAGGCGATTCAGCTGAATTTAAAGTTATCGAATTCAACAAAGAATTCAAAAGAGTTGTTGCTTCTCACACGGCTATTTTCCGTGAAGAAGAAGAGAAAAATGTAAAAGCAGTTGCTGAAGCAGTTTCCTCTAATAACAATGCACCAGCTGCAACGTTAGGCGATAACAATGATATTCTTGCTGGTTTGAAAGCCAAAATGGAAAAAAGCGAAAAAAAGAAATAATCTAATTTCTTTATTTTGAATATAGAAAGTCTCGAGCAATCGGGACTTTTTTTTGTTTAAAAACAAAGACACTAAGAAAGCACAGCGTTCACGAAGAATAAGCCAACTTCTTGAACTTTGTTTTTAAATTTTTTAAAAGAAAATTAGTATTAAATAATTCATATAT
Source organism: Flavobacterium myungsuense (assembly GCF_042677265.1). NCBI lineage: Bacteria > Pseudomonadati > Bacteroidota > Flavobacteriia > Flavobacteriales > Flavobacteriaceae > Flavobacterium > Flavobacterium myungsuense. The sequence continues at coordinate 112,221 of NZ_JBHTIZ010000045.1, forward strand.
TTGTTAATTAAATTTCTACAAATGAAAAAAATCTACTTTTTACTGTTAGTTTTAGGGTTTTTTATTTCTACAAATGCACAAATTGTTGATATTCCTGATGCGAATTTAAGGTAGCCTTTTTGCGAGCTAGACCAGTAAATACGGTCGTAAGAGATTTATCTGGTAATTATTTTAGGATTTATGCTAATAGAGATATAGAAATTCAAATTACCGAACCTTTGGCGTTCTCTAGTTTATTTGTTTCATCACAAATAAATGATTTAAATGGGATTTCAAGTTTCACCAATCTTACTAGTTTAAAGTGTTTTAAAAATGAACTTACTTCTTTAGATGTAACGTTAATAATAAATCTTACTAGCTTAAATTGTAATAATAATGTTTATTAATAGAATAAAGAATTATAATAAAAAAGACAATTAAAAATAATTTTATAATATGCAAAAACAACTCAATGCTGTAAAGGAATTTCATACCGCTTTTGCAATAGGACATAGTGAACACCCAAAAGCTGATTTAGGTGAATCTAAAAATTTCTTACGTTTTAATTTAATGAAAGAAGAAAATGAAGAGTATCTTGAAGCGGTTCAAAATAATGATTTAATTGAAATTGCTGATGCCTTAGGAGATATGATGTATATTTTGTGTGGAACTATAATTGAACATGGCTTACAGCATAAAATTGAAGAAGTTTTCGACGAAATTCAGCGCAGTAATATGAGTAAATTGGGAGAAGATGGAAATCCTATATATCGTGATGACGGAAAAGTAATGAAAGGTCCCAATTATTTTAAACCAGATTTTTCAAAAATATTAAAATAGAATTTTACTGAATACAAATAGAGAGGTTTTAAATTAAATTAATCAAAATCTTCTTTATCATTTCCAACTATCATTTGAATAGAAATGGATAGAAATAGGGTAAGTATAGCACCAATAAAATTCAACCACAAAAAGCTAACCACATCTAAATAATAGATGTAAAAAATTAATAACTGACTGACAACTGCTCCCCAAAAAATGGCTAAGGCTTTAACAAATTTAATATAGAAACCTACTAAAAATATTCCTAATACCGTACCATAAAATATAGAACCTACAATATTTACCAATTGAATTAAATTTTCAAATAAGGTGCCAACACAAGCAAATAGTATGGCTATAATTCCCCAAAGTATGGTGAAAAATTTGGTAGCATTTACAAAATGTTTTTCTGTTTTTTCTCCTTTTACATTTCGTTTATAAATATCAATTGCTGTTGTAGAAGCCAGCGCATTTAAACCCGATGCTGTTGATGACATAGCTGCAGATAATATCACGGCCAATAATAATCCAATTAATCCTTTTGGTAAGTAGTTTAAAATGAAATGAATAAAAACATAATCTTTATCATTGGTTTCTGATTTTGGATCTGCTTGTGTGATAATTTCTCTGGCTTCGTCACGTAAATCATTTTCTTTATTTGAAATGGCTACTAATTCCTTCCTCAAAATCGGATTATCATAATTTTGATTCAAATGATCGATATAAATTAAATTAATTTCTTTTTTTTCTTCAGATAATTTAACCAACTTGGTTTCTAAAGTATTATAATCGGCTTTGAATTTAGAATTCTCAACGATAATTTTATTATTTGGATTGAAATTTAACGGTACAGGATTGAATTGAAAAAAAACAAAAACCATAACACCTATTAATAAAATAAAAAATTGCATAGGTACTTTTAAGAAGCCATTCATGATTAAACCCATTTGACTTTCTTTGATAGATTTTCCAGACAAATATCTTCCTACTTGTGATTGATCGGTACCAAAATAGGACAAGGCAAGAAAAAAACCTCCAGTTATACCACTCCAAAAAGTGTAACGAGTTTCAGGATCAAATGAAAAATCAACAATATCCATTTTATGATTGGCACCTGCAATGTGTAAAGCATTACTAAAAGTCATATCGTTGGGTAATAAATGCAATATCAAGAAAAAAGTAATAAACATACCCGACATAATCACAAACATTTGATGCTTTTGAGTTACATTGACAGCTTTTGTTCCTCCGGCAAACGTATAGATGATTACTAGAACACCAATAACAATATTCATCAAAGTAAGATTCCATCCTAATAAAGCTGATAAAATAATTGCTGGAGCATATATGGTTAGCCCTGTTCCTAATCCTCTTTGAAAAAGAAATAAAATGGCCGCTAACGAACGTGTTTTAAGATCGAAACGTTGTTCTAGATACTCGTAAGCAGTAAAAACTTTAAGTTTGTGATAAATAGGAATAAATGTTACGCTAATTACAACCATCGCTATAGGTAACCCAAAATAAAATTGCACAAAACCCATTCCGTCATGATACGCCTGTCCTGGTGTAGAAAGAAATGTTATTGCACTTGCTTGCGTGGCCATAACTGATAAACCTACTATATACCATCGCGTTTCGTTGTTTCCGAGAATATAATCTTCTACATTTTTACTTCCTTTGGTTTTCCAAACACCGTAAAAAACGATGAAGAGTAGGGTTACTGAAAGTACAATCCAATCGAGTTGTTGCATTTTAGGAGAATAGTATCATTAATAAAAAGAAAATTAAAATATAGATAGCATTGGCAATTAATACCCAAGTGTAACTTTTTTTCCAGGTGGTTGTTTTTTCATAATCCATAATTGTAGTTATTTAATTGAAATCATATTTGCCATTAATCGAAAAGCACCTGAAACACCTTCTGGTAATTCTCTAAAGAAGCTCAATCCGGTGTAAATAAAATTTCCTTTTCCGTATTTAGCCACAAGTAATGCCCCTTTTTTTGAGGTTTCACCTTTATCATTCGAGGCTAAAATAGGAGTAAAGGCTTTGTCCCATTCGTTAGGATAATACAACCCTTGTTCTTGTTTCCAACCTTCAAAATCTGCAGCGGTAATTGTATTCGGATAATTTAAAATGGGATGATTGGGTGCTAAAAATTCTATTTTCGCATTTTCATCTGTAACTCTGTCTCTAGAAATTTTTAGAGGAAAAGGTGCGATGTCAGGAGTAACAAAATCATCTAAGGTATTGTATTGCACAATCATAGTCTTTCCTTCTTTGACAAAATCAAATAAAATTTGTTGCTTAAAAGCCAATGCTTGAACGGTGTTGTAAGCCCTAATTCCAGTTATTACAACATCAAAAAGGATTAAATTTTCCTTAGTAATTTCATCAGCTTTCATAACTGTTACCTCGTAGCCCATTTGATGCAAACTTTTAGGAACTTCATCTCCAGCTCCCATAATGTAAGCAATTTTTTCTTTACCTGTTTTAATATTCAATTTAATGAGTTTGGCTTCTGAAGGTTTTAATACTTGCTGTTTTGAAATATGATCGTAATTGATGTTGATTTGCTCCTTGTCATAACGAACTCCGTCAACAATTGCAATACATTTTGCTATTACTTCACTAGCATTTTTTGGTGGATTCACTCCAAAAGTCACTGTTTTTTCTTCCCCTTTTTTTACTAGTGAAAACGGAATTGATAACGGACTTACTTCCCAATTATTAGGTAATTCTAGTTGTAAAATACCATTCATATTCTCTTTTCCAGCTTTAATTTTTACTGCTATTGTTTTTGATTTATCGGAGTTAAAAATAACAACTTTATCCTGAATTGAAGTGGTTATTTCGGGCACAACATCTAACGGTTTGTATACTTCTCCTTTAACATCATCGTTTAATTTGTAAATCACATTTCTATCAAAATGAATTTCAACTCCATCAATTTCTATAATAAAGGTTGCTTTTATTTCTCTAAAAACATCAGGAATTCCTATGTTTTTTTGTTCATCAACTCGATACATTCCAATAGTTCCTTTTTCTTTTAAATAATAAGGTTGGGTAATTTGTAAAGTTTTTAAAATAGAAATTTCGGTCGTTATATTTTGTGAAATATTGTATTTTAAGTCAATTGTTTTAAAATCAAATTCATTTTCTGGATAAGAAACTACACCAGTCCACTTCATAGGAACCGAACTTCTGTTGATGGCTTCTAACTTTACTTTTAACGAATTTCCATAAGTAACTTCTTGATTTTCAGCAACTGCTTCAAGATACAATCCTGCACAAGCAGCAATTATTTTTTTAATTTCTTCTGATTTTATTGATTTCCAATGGTTCTCATCTAAATCTTGAATCATGGTATAGGCTTTTACCAATTCAGGAATACTAGCAGAAGGATTTTTGAACTCGAAATTTTTCTCTACCTCGTATAACACTTCACCTATTTCTTTTCCTCCAATGATACGATTCCAAGAAGTGTCTATTCCTTCAAAAATATTGGTCTTGTCTTTAGGAACATCACCTTTTAATAATTCTAGGTATTCATATTCTTCTCCACGAGTTCCTGAACTGCCAAATCCTTGCGATTGATGACAACTTCTGCTAAGGGCTGCAATTTCTTGATTCGATTTTCCTATTGAAGGGTAATAAACTCCCATCTTGAATTGTATCAAATTAGATTTATCTGCTTTTTCAAATTTCTCTTTACTTCCGTAAAACCACCACGAAGTGTTGAAGAAAATGCGTTTAGGTTGCCAGTTTGTTACTAAATTAAGCTGATTTGGATATACCGTTTTATCATTTACTTTGTCAAAAGCATCTACGCTTAATTGTGCCGAGGCGGTATGATGACCGTGAGTTGTACCCGGCGAACGAGCATCAAAGCGATTGATGATGACGTCTGGTTTAAATTTTCGAATGATGTAAATCATGTCGCTCAAAACTTCATTTTGGTCCCATATCGATAAAGTTTCTTCTGGATTTTTTGAGTACCCAAAATCATTGGCTCGAGAAAAGAATTGTTCTCCTCCGTCAATTTTTCTGGCTTCTAGTAGTTCTTGTGTGCGAATTACTCCAAGAAGTTCTCTAAGTTCAGGACCAATTAAGTTTTGACCTCCATCGCCACGAGTTAATGATAGGTATCCTGTTCTAGCTTTTTTTTCATTGGCCATGTAGGATATTAAACGTGTATTTTCATCATCAGGATGTGCTGCAACATACAAAACACTGCCCAAAAAATTTAATTTTTGAATTTGATTGTAAATTTCTACAGCGTTGGGCTTTGAAGGTTTTTGCGATAAAACTATTTGAAAAGAAATTAATAGCAGTAGGACATAAAAAAAAGGAAACTTTTGCATAAAAATAATTATTTTGCAATAGATTCAAATATAACAATAATCTAAAACGTGACGTTTTATTTAGTTTGATTTTAACATTTTATTTATTGTAGGAATTTAAAAAATCAGAAAACGAATAGAATCTTTATTCAGACCCTATTAATTTTTTCCTAACCTTTTCTTTTGTAATGTATCCAAATCTTTTTTTGTGAATAGGAAACATTTCAGTTATTGAGTCGTCTTCGTAGTCATCAACAGGTACATTAGCATTGTTATATACTGAATAGCCTCTAAAATTAATAGGAATTTCCTCAACGACTGTCCACTCACCTTCTTCTTTAATGTAGTAGATTTCTTTTAAGATATCATAGTAGGCTTCAATGTTTGGGTAATAATAGTATCTAATTTGACACTGGGTAGCATTGTTGTATTTTAAGGTAGAACGATCAATGACATCTTCATATATTACATTTTCATCATTTTGAGCTTTATCTTCTTCGTTTTGAGCTTGAATTTTATTTGCTAAAAAAATAGAAAATATAAATAAAATTATTTTTAAATTTTTCATGTTTTCATTAAGAGTTAAATTGTTGATTTACAAAAAAAAATGCTTTAATAAAAAACGATTCAAACATCTCATTATTAAATATTTACAAAATTACGATTGCCTTATTTAATCTTTACAAAAGTAGAATAAATCCTAATAAAATGCAAATAATATTGTTGTTTTATATACAAAATTTATAAAATAGAAATTTTTAATGAATAATTGTTAATATTATAATCGGTTTAAATAATCATATACTTTATCTATTGGCAATCCCATAACGTTTGGGTAAGAACCATTAATTTTTGCTACCCCTACAAATCCTATCCATTCTTGAATACCATAACTCCCCGCTTTGTCAAAAGGTTTATAATTATCAAGATAATATTGAATTTGATCTTCACTCAACTCATGAAAAGTTACCAATGTAGTTTCAGAAATTACTTCAGTTTTAGACTTGGTTTTAAAACAAACAGAAGTAATTACTTTATGTGTTTTGTTGGATAATGATTGCAACATCAAAAAAGCATCTTCATAATCTTTTGGTTTTCCTAGTGCTTTATTATCATGCCAAACTATCGTGTCGCTAGTAATCAAAATCTCGTTATCGCATAATTCTCCTTCAAAAGCATCACTTTTTAGTACAGCTAAATAATCGGTAATGTCTTCTTCAATTAGATTTGGTGGATACACTTCTTCGATTTCCTTTAATCTAATTTCAAAATCCATTTCTAAATCTTTAAAAAACTGTTGTCTTCTAGGCGATCCAGAAGCTAGAATTATTTTATAGTTTTTAAGTTTTTCTCTAAGCATTGTATTTCATATTTAATGAGATTATTGCAATAGAAAAAATTCCGAAAAAAAGAATCCATTTTAATACTAAGCTTAAGTGCTTAAAGTCTCTTTGTTTTTTTGCAGATGCTATTTTAATTGTAAAATAAATAAGGGGAGAAAGTATGAAAGCTAGTCCGTAAATAGTACTTAAAACTAATCCGTTATTAAACAAATAAGAATAAATATAGTAGAGAATAAATCCCAATGGAATAAAGCTTATAAAGAACACTAATTGCGATGTTCTTTTTACCCCTAAAATTATTGGCAAAGTGCTCATTTCTTGATTATAATCTCCATTTACATCTTCTAAATCTTTAATTATTTCTCTAATAAAATTAATTGTAAATGCAAAAATTGCATAGTCTAATAAAATACCAAAAATTAAACCCATAACTGCTCGATTTCCATCGTATGTAGTGGGATACAAATCGAAAATTCCAATAATAATAACACTGAAAGAAAGTAATAAAGCAATTATTATGTTACCTGTAAGTAGGCTCTGTTTTAAACTAGTTGCATACAAATAAAGTGTAGCTGCTATAATAATAAAAATCGATGCAAAACTAGGTTTATGAATCACATTTGATAAATAAAAACCTATTGCCACACCAATAATTGTAAAACCTGTATAAAGATTATAGGCTAAACCCTCTGATATGTATTTACCAACAACAACATCATTTGGTTTATTATCTGTATCAGTCTTAAAATCAAAAATATTATTAATAATATAGCCTCCTGCTGCTATACAAACTGTAGATAAAACAAGTAGCAGGTATTGCCAATCGGCTAATGACAATGTTACGTTTTGTAGTTTCAAAAATCCATAGCGAAATGTAAGTTGCATTAAAGCTAACAGCAATAGGTTTTGGTATCGAATAAGTTTTAAGTAATTCATTTTTAATTGTATGTTAGGCTAAAAAAGCTCTTAAATTTTTGTTGTAAATTATTAATCGTGTTTTCCGTTATAATACATATTCCATTTTTCCTGTACTTTCATAACTTGTTCTATAACATCACGAACAGCACCTTTTCCTCCGTTTTTATGAGAAATATATTTAGAAATTGTTTTTATTTCAGGGCTTGAATCTTGAGGGCAAGTAGGCAACCCTACTAATTGCATGACGTGGTAATCAGGAATATCGTCGCCCATATATAGCACTTGCTCAGGTTTAATGTTATACAATTCAACATACTCCTTAAAAGTTGCTACTTTATCAGGCGCCCCAAGATGAATATCAGTAATGCCTAAATTTCTCAATCGAATACGAACCCCTTCATTACTACCGCCCGAAATTATACATACATTATAACCCGTTTCTAGCGCTGCTTTCATTGCAAACCCATCTTTTATATTCATTTCTCGGAGCATTTCGCCTGTTTGTGATACATGAACTGTTCCGTCAGTTAAAACCCCATCCACGTCAAAAATAAATGTGGTAATATCATTCATGATTTCTTTATAGCTTTTTGCCATGATTTATAATGGATTGAGTTAGTAGTTTGTATATTTCTTTTTGATTTTCATTAGTTAAAAAATCTAAATGCGAATCAATTGTTTGCATGTCACCTCTTTTTGCTGGTCCTGTTTGTGCCTCATCAGGGTTTAGTGTTAAAATTTTAGCCGCAGTTTCTTGAATTAACGGATGTAAAATTTGGAATAAAAATAGATTATTATCACTTATCTCTTTTCCTATTCCATATAAATGATTCACAAAGTTATTGACAAAAACAGCGGCAATATGTATTGCTTTTCTTTGATCGGATGTTACTTTATAAACCAAATCTGTAACTGACAAAGCAATGATTTCTATTGCTTTATACATGCTTTCTTGTTCCACTTCTATACAAACAGGGATTTTTGAAAAATCCAGATCTCTTGACTTAGAAAAAGTTTGAACAGGATAAAATGCACCACAGATATTTTTTGGGTCTAAATTTTCTATTGCAATATTGCCAGCAGTATGCAATACTAATTTATTTGAAAATGGAATTTTTGAGGAAACCTCAACGACAGCTTGGTCTGAAACACAAACAAAATAGATTGATGCTTCTATAAGTTCATCAAAGTTTGATACTATTTTTTGAGAATCAATAAGATGCCTAATATTCTCCTTATTTCTAGCGAATACTTGAATGATATCTATTTGCTCGCTTTTTTGAAATGCTTTTAATAGATGTTGTGCTACGTTTCCAGAACCTATAATAACAGCTTTTAACATTTTGCAAAAGTATTGAAAAAGTTTGGTTTTTATATTTGAAATTTATGTTCTAAGAATAAATAGACTAAATAACGTGAGTTCGATAAAACTAAGTTTAAAATATTTGCATAAAAACCAAAAGTCAGTACATTTAAATTTAGCACATTAACTAAATTTATTTTATGATTTTACAAGATAAAATAACACAATTTTTTTGTTCTATTGATGATTATTATTAAATATTTTGTTCCAAACTTGAAAAATCAAATGATTTCTAAAGTTAAAAAAAGTTTATAAAAATGTTAAATTTACGTATTTCAGAATTCGTTACAATTCAGGAGCTTTTCATATTTCAGGATAAAGAAATTTTAAAACTTGTTATTTTGATTATATATTTAGGGTAGTTAAATTAAACAAAAATCTAAAATTTAGCATATTTAAATAATTGACAATTAAAATTTTGACTAAAATTTATCTTGTTTTTTTCGATGAAATTATAGATATTTTTTCTATTATTGATTAATTTTACAAAGCTTTTGATAAAAGCACACGGTCTTTTCTTTTTTGAAAGTTTGCCAAACGGCCTTGTATAATTTAAAATTCGAAGTGATTATAATTTATTTACTTTTTCATTTGAGTGGTTTCCCTTGTTTCAAATACTATTATATTTTTTTGTTCTAAAGTATATGCATAATGAGTTTCCAAATACATTTTATTAAAATTGTTTTTTAGAATCAATGTATCAGTCATTTACTAACTATTTATCAAATCTAATCGCTGGAATAATTGTTTATAATTTTTGCCTAAAAAACGTCATCGAAATATCAGACATTTAAAACTAACTAATTAGTATTCTTTTATTGATTGAGTTCAGGTTTTAAATTAAATAAAAAATAAACCCGAATATAAAAACGTTACTTTTAAATTATAATTATGAATTTGTTAATTATTTCCCGAAGCTTGTTATTAATCATTTTTTTTGTAATATTGTTCTCTGTTAATTTTAATTTTTTTAATTTTTAAATCCATTAAAGTTCTGTAAAACAATAAAATTGATATAAATTTTTTAAAATATTACAGTTTAAAATAAGTAATTTTAGCTCGAATACTTAGTCTATTTATTAAATTTATTATCATAATAAAAAAAAATTTCAACAAAATAACAGTAGTTTAAAAACCAAATTTTACCAAAATAAATACCATAAGTAATGCAAAATTTTATTAAGTCTTTTGTTTTCTTTTTTTTAACCACTCTATTATCATCAATAAATTTAAATTCTCAAAATTTAATTACCAAAGGAGATTTTGGGACTTTTGATGCTGGTGTGCCTAGTCCAGT
>NZ_JBHTIZ010000046.1:0-165209 GCF_042677265.1 Flavobacterium myungsuense
TTCAGTATATCAATAAATTCATTTTTGACAGACCTATAAACAATATTAAAAATCAAATAATTTAATTACACCCAACGGGTTTTTCATAAATAAAAAAGTGTATTGAAACGAATTTCAAAAACATTTGAAACATCTTATTTTATTTAGTTCTATTTTATTTACCATTATTCAATAAAAAAACCATTTCACGTATTGTAAAATAGTTTCCCATTTAATTCAAAAAAAATATTTTTTATTTTATAAATTCTATTTTTTGCGCTTCTTCTACGTTTACACTATCAAAAAATCCTTGTTCATTCATCCATTCGTCACTGAATACTTTACTCATATAACGAGAACCATGATCTGGAAAAATTGCAATTACATTGCTATTTTCAGTAAATTCGTCTTCAGTCGCATATTGTCTAATAGCCTGAAGAACAGCACCTGATGTATAACCAACAAATAGTCCTTCTCTTTTGACAATTTCTCTTGTTGCATGAGCACTTTCTTCGTCAGTAACTTTCATGAAATGATCAATAATATCAAAATCAGTGGCTGTAGGGATTAAATTTTTCCCTAAACCTTCTATTCTGTAGGGATAAATCTCATCATTATCGAACTCTTTAGTTTCATGGTACTTTTTTAATACCGATCCAAAAGCGTCTACACCTAAAATTCTAATATCAGGATTTTTTTCTTTTAAATATTTTGCAGTTCCTGAGATGGTTCCTCCAGTTCCGCTACATGCGATAAGGTGAGTGATTTTACCGTTAGTTTGTTCCCAAATTTCAGGACCTGTTGTTTTATAATGAGCATCAATATTTAATTGATTGAAATACTGATTGATATAAACTGATCCTTTTGTTTCTTCATGCAAACGCTTTGCTACACTATAATAAGAGCGCTCATCATCTGCACTAACATGAGCAGGACAAACATAAACTTTTGCACCTAAACTGCGTAACATGTCTATTTTATCTTTAGAAGATTTTGAACTTACAGCTAAGATGCAATTGTATCCTTTTATAATACTTACCATAGCTAAGCTAAAACCAGTATTACCAGAGGTTGTTTCTATTATTGTATCACCAGGAGTAAGAATTCCTCTTCTCTCTGCCTCTTCAATAATAAATAAAGCAATTCTATCTTTAGTTGAATGACCTGGATTAAATGCTTCTACTTTCGCATAAAAATTACCTACTAAATTTTCGGTAACTTTATTGAGCTTAATAAGAGGCGTATTTCCTATTAACTCCAAGACATTATTATAGGCTTTTATTTCTTCTTTCATAAAAAAAATAGTTAATCAAGGTTTCCTTTTTTAAATGGCACACACCTTAAATCCTTGCAAATCTAATAAAAAAAATTTAATTACTCTTAATTCTTTCTAAATCTAATAAAAAACTAAACTCTTTTGCTAACTCTTTTAATGCTTCAAATCTTCCTGAAGCCCCGCCATGACCAGCATCCATGTTTGTATCTAAAAAAAGTAAGTTATCATTTGTTTTCAACACTCGTAGTTTGGCAACCCATTTTGCCGGTTCCCAATACTGTACTTGAGAATCGTGCAATCCCGTTGATATATACATGTTTGGATAATTCTGTGCTTTTACATTATCATACGGAGAATAAGAACGCATATAATCATAATATTTTTTAACATTTGGATTGCCCCATTCATCGTATTCGCCTGTAGTTAGAGGGATAGTTTCATCGAGCATCGTAGTCATTACATCTACAAAAGGAACTTGAGCAATTACTCCGTTATACAATTCAGGAGCCATATTTACAACTGCGCCCATTAACAAACCTCCCGCAGAACCACCTTCAGCATATAAATGTTTTTCTGAAGTATATTTTTGATTTATTACAAATTTTGAGCAGTCTATAAAATCTGTAAATGTATTTTTCTTTTTCAAAAACTTTCCGTCCTCATACCATTGTCGTCCTAAATCTTCACCTCCTCGAATATGTGCTATTGCAAAAATAAAGCCTCTGTCTAAAAGTGATAATGTGGTTGATGAGAAAAAAGGATCCATTGAAGCTCCATACGAACCGTAACCGTAAAGCAACAAAGGATTTGTTCCGTCTTTTTTTAATTCTTTTCTATAAACCATCGAAATAGGCACTTTTGTACCATCGGTAGCTGTTGCCCAAATGCGTTCTTCGGTATAATTGTTTTTATTAAATTTTCCTCCAAGTACCTGTTGTTCTTTCTTGATTTCTTTAGTTTTGGTTTTCATATTAAAATCGATAACAGATGATGGTGTTGCCATAGATTGATACCCATAACGTAAAATATCAGTGTCAAAATCGACATTAGTACCCGTATATGCTGTATAGGTTTCGATTTCGAATGGCAAATAATATCCTCCTTCTCCACTCCAGGGCATAATACGAATTTTATTTAAACCATTACTTCGTTCAGAGACAACTAAATAGTTTTTAAATATTTCAATATCTTCTATTAAAACATCCGCTCTGTGTGGAATTAAATCGGTCCAATTTTCTTTAGAAGTAGCATTTTCAGGAGTTTTCATCACTTTAAAATTGGTAGCTTTATCTGCATTAGTAACAATGTAAAAACTATCATTATAATGAGAAATAGTGTATTCTAATCCTCTTTTTCTTTTCTGAAAAACCTTAAATTTACTATCGGGCTTATCTGCTAATATAGTTCTAAATTCAGTAGTTACTTTGCTTGAAGAACCAATTACGATATACTTTCTAGACTTCTCTTTAAATACAGAAACATAAAAAGTATCGTCTTTTTCAAAATAAACCAATTCATCTTTCGAGCTGTCAGCACCTAATACATGTTTGTAGACTTTGTCTGACCGTAAGGTTTGTTTGTCTTGTTTGGTGTAAAATAGGGTTTTATTATCGTTTGCCCATGTAGACTCGCTTGTTGTGTTTTCTAATTTATCTGCTAGAATTTTTCCTGTTTGTAAATCTTTAATTTGTATGGTGTAAATTCTATTACCTACAGTATCAAGCGCAAAAGTGGCAAATTGATTATCCATACTAATGCTTAATCCACTTAATTGAAAATACTTTTTGCCTTTTGCCATTTCGTTACAATTGAACATAATTTCCTCTTTAGCGTCAAGACTTCCTTTTTTTCTGGAATAAATAGGGTAATCTTTTCCTGTTTCAAAACGGGTAATGTAGTAATACCCGTTATATAAATAGGGAACCGATTCGTCGTCTTCCTTAATTCGGCTTTTCATTTCTTCAAACAATTCAGTTTGAAGTTGCTTTGTATGAGCTGTTAAGGCTTTATAATAGTCGTTTTCTTCATTCAAATAATCAATCACTTCAGGGTTTTCTCTCTCATTTAACCAAAAATAATTATCAATTCTAATATCTCCATGTTTTTCTAAAGTTTTAGGAATTATTTTAGCTACAGGTGCTTGTATTTTATCTGTCATTTTTTGTGAATTTGTATGTATGGATGAAAAAGCAAAAATAATGTAAAGACTTATTAGGATGAATCTATTTTTCATTAAAATTTAATTGAATTTGATGTTGCAATATAGTAATTTTACGGCTTAATTTCAAAATACTTAAACATGGATTTAATGGGAATGATGGGAAAACTAAAAGAAACCCAACAAAAAATAGAAAATACAAAAAAAAGACTTGATACTGTCCTGATTGATGAACAAAGTACCGACGGACTATTAAAAGTAACTTTAACAGCCAATAGAAAAATAAAATCAATACTAATTGAGGATTCTTTATTAGAAGACAAAGAACAATTAGAAGATTACTTGATTTTAGTTTTAAATAAAGCTATAGAAAAAGCTTCAAATGTAAATGAAGCTGAGTTAGATGCTGTTGCCAAAATGGATATGCCAATGATTCCCGGAATGGATCAGTTGTTTAAATAAAATATAACACAGATTTACATAGTCTAATTACTGCGAATCTGTGTTCAAATTGAAATAAACTCCAAATCACTATTTAACAACAATTCGTTCAAAGGTTTCTAAAACGTAACTGTGCATGACTTCACGGTAGTCTAAATGAGTTACAATTCGTAATTTTCTGTGTCCCATAGAGCTGATATGAATGTTTCGTTCTTTTAATTTTTCGATAAATACATTTTCATCTAAGCCTTCTTTTAAGGAAAAAATCAAAATATTCGTTTCTATAGGTTCTACTTTAGCCACCCAAGGTAATTTTTCAAGAACAGCACCTAATTCTTTTGCACGTCTGTGGTCGTCTGCCAGTCTTTGTAAATTATTATCTAAAGCATAAATACCTGCTGCTGCTAGATACCCTACTTGTCGCATGCCACCACCTAATATTTTACGAATTCGTAGCGCCCGATGAATTGTTTTTGCATCTGAAAGTAAAAGAGAGCCAATTGGTGCTCCTAGTCCTTTCGATAAACAAACCGAAATCGTATCAAATACTTTTCCATAATCAGCAGGATTGTTATTTGTAGCCACTAAAGCATTCCATATGCGAGCTCCATCCAAATGAAATTTTAAATTATTAGCATCACAAACTAATTTTATACGTTTCAATTCTTCAAAATCATAGCAAGCCCCTCCCCCTTTGTTAGTCGTGTTTTCGACACAAACCAAACTCGTTAATGGACTATGATAAAATTCAGGATTATTAATTGCACTTGCAACTTGTTCAGCAGTAATCATTCCTCGAGTTCCGTCTAATAAATAGCAGGAAACGCCACTATTAAAGGAAACTCCTCCGCCTTCATAATTATAAACATGTGCCCATTTATCAGCTATTAACTGTTCTCCAGGTTGGGTATGTAATTTAATTGCTGTTTGATTGGCCATTGTTCCTGATGGAAAAAACAAAGCTGCTTCCATACCGAACATTTTAGCAACTTTAGCTTCTAATTCAATGACTGTTGGATCTTGTTTGTATACATCATCCCCTACTTTAGCATGAAACATGGTTCGTAACATTTCCTCTGTAGGCTTTGTAACAGTATCGCTAACTAAATTTATTTCCATATTCTAAAAACTAAATCTTATTTTTGTGCCACAAAATTACATAATTTATGACAACTACCGAACAAATAAAAGGTATTGTAGAGCGCCTTGGTGCGTTGAGGAGGTATCTTTGACGTTGATGCCAAATTAATTGAAATTACTAACGAAGAAGAAAAAACTTTAGCTCCTGATTTTTGGAACAATCCCAAAGAAGCAGAAATCTACATTAAGAATCTTCGTTCCAAGAAAAAATGGATTGAAGACTATAATAAGGCGGTCGAAATGACCGAAGAGTTGCAACTCGCGTTTGAGTTTTACAGAGAAGGTGAACTTACTGCAGAAGAATTAGACGAGCAATATCTTATTACAAATGCCCATATAGAAGCCATCGAATTTAAAAACATGCTTTCGGATGAGGGCGATACTTTAAGTGCTGTTTTGCAAATTACCTCTGGAGCTGGCGGAACGGAAAGTTGCGATTGGGCTGAGATGCTTATGAGAATGTATATGATGTGGGGAGAAAAATACGGCTATAAAATTAAGGAGTTGAATTTTCAAAAAGGAGAAGCTGCAGGAATAAAAACCGTAACCTTAGAGTTTGAGGGCGATTATTCTTTTGGTTATTTAAAAGGCGAAAATGGCGTACATCGTTTGGTGCGTATTTCTCCTTTTGATAGTAACGCAAAACGCCATACCTCTTTTGCATCTGTTTATGTATATCCATTAGTTGATGATAGTATTGAAATTGATATTAATCCTGCCGATATTGAAATCACAACTTCACGCTCTAGCGGTGCAGGTGGGCAAAATGTAAATAAAGTAGAAACCAAAGTGCAATTGGTACACAAACCTACCGGTATTCAAATTCAATGTTCAGAAACACGATCACAACAAGACAATAGACAACGAGCCATGCAAATGTTACGTTCACAATTGTATGAAATTGAATTAAAAAAACAGCAAGAACAACGCGCTGACATTGAAGCTGGAAAAATGAAAATTGAATGGGGCTCCCAAATACGAAACTATGTAATGCATCCTTATAAATTAGTTAAGGATGTTCGAACAGGTTATGAATCTAGTAATGTTGAAGGCATTATGAATGGGGAAATTGATGACTTCTTGAAAGCTTATTTAATGATGATGGGGCAAAGAAGCGAAGGATAAGTTTTACTATAATCAGATTATTCAAAAAGATTTATAATTGTTTAATTATATTTTATACAAAAAAATCTTACTTTACTACAACGAGGTAGTTCTTTTTTTATAAAAAAGGGACTACTTTTTTATATTATTCATCGTTATAGCAGTTTTAAATTAATAGAAATATTTTAAGTTTGTTTTATAATTAATAAAAAATATTTACTCAAAATGAATAAGACTTTACCTGAAAAATATAAACATCCTTATGAATTTAATAAAAAATATAAAAAATCTGTTGCCTATTTTTCGATGGAATTTGCAATCGATCAATCTTTAAAAACCTATTCTGGTGGCCTAGGTTTTTTAGCTGGCTCACATATGCGAAGTGCCTACGACCAAAAACAGAATCTTATTGGTATTGGAATTTTATGGAAAAAAGGATATTACGACCAATATAAAAAAGAAGATCTCTCGATGGGAGTTCAATTTCAAGAAAAAAGCTATTATTTCTTAGAAGAAACCAATATTAAGTTTACTATAAAAATAAATAATCATGATGTTTGGGTCAGTGCTTTATATTTAAATCCAAAAACATTTGGTACAGTACCCATGTTTTTTTTAACAACAGATTTGCCTGAAAATGATTATTTAGCAAAATCGACAACTTTTAGACTATACGATTCAGATTCAAATGCAAAAATTGCTCAAACAATGGTACTAGGCTTAGGTGGAGCGAAATTGTTAGATGAATTAAATTACGATCCAGAAATATATCATCTCAATGAAGCTCATGCTCTTTCATGCGTGTTTCATTTATATAATAAATATAAAAGTGTTGATGCCATAAAAGAAAAATTAGTATTTACGACGCATACTCCTGAAGAAGCTGGTAATGAAAAACATGACATCAATCTCTTAAATTCTTTGAGCTTCTTTGATGGCATCGCATTAGAGAAAGTTAGAGAAATTACAGGAATTCACGATAATACTTTCAACCATACCCTTGTAGGCTTACGATTAAGTAAAATAGCCAACGGTGTTTCTAAATTGCATGGAGAGGTTTCTAGGGATATGTGGAAAGATTATTCTGGAATTTGTCAGATAACTCATATTACCAATGCCCAAAATAAAAAATATTGGGCAGATGCATGGTTAGATGAAGCTTTTCAGAATAAGGATAGAGAAGCTTTTATAAAAAGAAAGACACGATTAAAATCGAAACTTTTTGATGTGGTGGCAGATCAAACGGGTAAAATCTTCGATCCAAAAATATTTACTATCGTTTGGGCTAGACGATTTGCTGATTACAAAAGACCCGACTTAATCACTCGTGATTACGACCGATTTATTAAGCTCTTATCTGACACAAAAATGCCAGTTCAAATCATTTTTGCAGGAAAACCTTACCCAATGGATTATGGGGCTATTCATAATTTTGACAATCTTACTCATATTAGCAAGAACATCAAAAATATGGCTGTACTTACAGGACATGAATTAAAATTATCTCGTCAGTTGAAAGAAGGTGCCAATGTTTGGTTAAACAACCCAAGAGTTACTCGAGAAGCTTCAGGAACATCGGGAATGACTGCTGCCATGAACGGAGCCATTAATTTTTCTACTAATGATGGTTGGGTTCGTGAATTTAAAGATTTATACAAAACTAAAAATTCATTTGTATTGCCGATTGTAGATCATAATTTACCTACTCACATTCAAGACCAAATGGATTTGGATAATTTATTTGAAATGCTCGAGAGTGAAATTTTACCTTTATATTATAAAACCCAAAAAAAATGGTGGGATTTAGTAGAAACAAGTATGAAACAAGTAGTTCCTTATTTTGATTCTGATAGAATGGTAGATGAGTATTATACTAAAATTTATAAATGAAGGACTAATAAAACTATTTTTTGATTTATTCTAAAATTAAAAAAAGCTATTTCGTATGTTCCGAAGCCGCTTTTTTTTAGTTTTACAAAAAAAGGAATAAGTAATTTTTCTAATTTGAGTTTATTTTTAAAATACAATTCTATTTATCAGATTAAATAAAGATTAACTCAATAATGTTTTTTTTATAACCTTGTAAATAGGGAACAATTTGAAGATGAAAAAATATTAATTCGAATTTATATTAGTTATTTCAACTCAAATTTACTTAATTTGAGAACTATATACTAACCAAATATATCGAAAATAATGAAATCCTATTCTCTTCTAGAAATAAATGACATTTTAAAAGGTACTATTGTTGGACATACAAACCATATTATTACTGCGCCAGAACAATTAGAAATGGCGTGTGAAACTGAAATTTCATTTATTGGAAACAAAAAATATGAAAAGCTTTGGGCAAATTCGAAAGCATGTGTAGCTGTTGTAAATGAAGATATTTCGATAGAACCAGGCGAGAATAAAGCGTTCATTAAAGTAAAAAATGCTGATTTGGCGATGTCGCAAATATTATCACTATTTGCTCCACCAACTCCCCTATTCCATACTGATATTCATCCTACAGCTATTGTAGATAAAACGGCTGTTATTGGAAATGGAACTAGAATTGGTGCTGGAAGTTATATTGGCCCTAATGTGCAACTGGCTGATAATGTTACGATTTATCCAAATGTTACCATTCTTGACGAATGTACTGTTGGAAAAAATACGATAATTTGGTCTGGAACCGTAATTAGAGAAAGATGCCACATTGGTTCGGATTGTATTTTTCATCCCAATGCCACAATTGGTGCAGACGGTTTTGGGTTTCGCCCCGACCCAGAAAGAGGATTAGTCAAGATTCCTCAAATTGGAAATGTAATCATAGGAAATAATGTAGAAATTGGTGCCAATTCTTGTGTGGATAGAGGGAAATTCAGTTCTACGATTCTAGGTGATGGATGTAAGATTGATAATCTGGTTCAAATTGGTCATAACAGTAAGCTGGGTCGTTTTTGTATCATGGCTGGAAATAGCGGATTGGCCGGTTCAGTAACTTTAGGGAACGGAGTAATTATTGGAGGAAGTGCCTCTATAAAAGATCATACAACTATAGGTGACGGAGCTATTGTAGGCGCTGGATCTGGGGTTACAGGAGATATTCCAGCTGGAAAAGTAATGTTGGGATACCCTGCTATTGAAGCTAGAGACGCATTAAAACAATGGGCTATTTTGAAACGATTAGTAAAGGAATCGTCTAAATAGTAAAATTAACAATATCAAAAAAATTCCTGTAAAATTGCTTTTACAGGGATTTTGTTTTACTCAATATGAATCTTAGAAAACGAACATGGCTCTTTCTCCCATCATTTCGTTTACTTCATCGGCAACTTCTTCAATAATTGCTTCATTGGTATGGTTCATCAAAACTTTATCAATCAAGTTTACTATAGTTTCCATGTCCTCTTCAACTAAGCCTCTAGTGGTAATGGCTGGAGTACCCACACGAATACCAGATGTAACAAATGGTGATTTATCATCAAACGGTACCATATTTTTATTTACTGTAATTTCAGCTTTTACTAATGCGTTTTCAGCTTCTTTACCTGTAATGTTTTTATTTCGTAAATCAATTAGCATCATGTGATTATCAGTACCTCCTGATATTAAATCATAACCTCTTTTCATAAATGCCGCTGCCATAGCTTTTGCATTTTTTTGTACTTGAACAGCATAATGAAAAAATTCATCACTCAAACATTCACCAAATGCAACCGCTTTTGCAGCAATTATGTGCATTAAAGGACCACCTTGATTCCCAGGAAAAACAGCTAAATCTAATAAATTAGACATCATTCTTAATTCGCCTTTTGGTGTAGTTAGTCCAAATGGATTTTCGAAATCTTTACCCATCAAAATCAATCCACCTCTAGGACCACGAAGGGTTTTATGAGTAGTTGTTGTAACAATGTGGCAATGCGGAATAGGATCGTTCATCAACCCTTTAGCAATTAATCCAGAAGGATGAGAAATATCAGCTAATAATAAAGCTCCAACAGAATCTGCGATTTTTCTAAAACGTTCAAAATCCATATCACGACAGTAAGCTGATGCTCCTGCAATGATTAATTTTGGTTGTTCTTTAGTGGCGATTTCTTGAATTTTATTATAATCAAATCTTCCTGTCTCTTTTTCAACGCCATAAAAAGCTGGTGTATACAATCTGCCTGAAAAATTTACTGGAGAACCGTGTGTAAGATGCCCTCCGTGAGATAAATCAAAACCAAGTATTTTATCACCAGGTTTCAAACAAGCATGATACACAGCTGTATTGGCTTGTGAACCTGAGTGTGGCTGCACATTAGCATATTCAGCTCCAAACAATTCTTTAGCTCTATCTATTGCTATTTGCTCTACTATATCTACCACTTCGCAACCACCATAATATCTTTTTCCGGGATATCCTTCAGCATATTTGTTAGTCAAGCAAGAACCTGCTGCTTCCATTACCTGATCACTGACAAAGTTTTCAGATGCTATAAGTTCTATTCCATGAATTTGTCTGTCTTGTTCTTCAAGAATTAAATTGAAGATTTGTTCGTCGTGTTGCATTTTATAATTTTTAGTTAAAAACTATGCAAATTTACAAAAACAGTTTGGTAAATTGACATATAATGATATATTTGATACAATGAATTTTCAACATAATATCAACATTAACTAATGCCAATAACTGCCAATAATCCTAAAATAAAATCTTGGTTAGATGTACCAAAAAATAGTGATTTTCCTATACAAAATATCCCTTTTGGCGTATTTATTACAAAGGAAGACGTTATAACTATTGGCACTAGAATTGGAGATTATGCCATTGATTTAGGAGCCTTACAACAATTAAATTATTTCGACGGAATAGAACTGACAGATGATATGTTCATGCAAGACACTTTGAATGATTTCATATCAGATGGAAAAAAAACTTGGAGATTGGTTAGAAATAGAATTTCTGCAATTTTTGAAAGCTCTAATCCTTTGTTAAGAGATAATATTGAGCACAGAGATATTATTGTTTGTAAAATAGAAGATGTAGAAATGCAATTGCCAGTTTTGATTGGTGATTATACTGATTTTTATTCCAGTAAAGAGCATGCTACTAATGTTGGAAAAATGTTTCGTGATGCTGAAAATCCTCTTTTAGCCAATTGGCTGCATATTCCTGTAGGATACCATGGCAGAAGTTCATCCATAATTCCATCTGGAATTCCGATACACAGACCCATGGGGCAAATGTTGCCAAACGGAGAAACCACTCCTGTCTTTGGAGCTTCACGATCTATTGATTTTGAACTTGAAATGGGATTCATTACTACGGATGTAAATGTAATGGGCGAAAACATTCCTGTACATCAAGCAGAAGATTATATTTTTGGAATGGTTTTACTAAATGATTGGAGTGCTCGCGATATACAAAAATGGGAATATATTCCACTAGGGCCATTCTTGGCTAAAAATTTTGCAACATCAATTTCTCCTTGGATAGTTACTATGGATGCTTTAGAGCCTTTTAGGACTAAAGGACCGAAGCAAAATCCTAATCCGCTACCGTATTTGCAACAAAATGGGAAGCATACTTTTGATATCAATCTTGAAGTGGCAATTGCACCCGAAAATGAAGAGGCTACAATTGTTTCGAATTCTAATTTTAAATACATGTATTGGTCTATGAGCCAGCAGTTAGCGCATCATACTTCTAACGGATGCCGAATAAATTCTGGAGATTTAATGGGTTCAGGAACAATTTCGGGACCTACTACTTCCAGTTTTGGTTCTATGCTGGAGTTGTCTTGGGGTGGTAAAAATCCGATAGAATTGAAAAATGGTACCGAACGAAAATTCATAAACGATTATGATACCGTTATCATTAATGGATTTTGCAAAAAAAATGAAGTGAGAATTGGTTTTGGAGAAGTTTCAAATAAATTGCTACCTCCTTTTGTTAGGAAATAGAATAATTTTAAAGTATTTAAATTCGACATTTTTTTAAATTCGTTGGATTTTTTTGTATAAATTTTTGGCTTTCAAAAAAAAATTATTTTAAATAATTTGTAAAAAAAAATTAACATGAAAAAAATTATTTTTTTAATAACATTCTTTCTAATTATTTCATCTTGTGGAGTTAAGCAAACACAAAGTTTATTGAGCTCAGGAAATTATGATGAAGCTATTGATAACGCTATTTCTAGTTTACGAACCAATAAGGATAAAAAAGGTAAACAAAATTATATTTACTTGCTAGAAGAAGCATTTGCAAAAGCGAAAGAACGTGATTTAAATACTATTAATTTTCTTGTTAAAGAGGCAAATCCTCGTGAAATTGAAAAATTATATAATTTGTATCTGCAATTAAATTACCGTCAAGAAAAAATAAAACCACTACTTCCGTTAGCATTATTAAAAGAAGGTAGAAATGCTATTTTCCCTTTTGATAATTATAGTGAAGAAATTATTTCTAGTAAAAATGCTTTGTCTAATTACTTATATACCAATACTAAAGCTTTATTGCTTACATCAAATAAAATGAATTTTAGAAGAGCTTACGATGATTTGAATTATTTAAATCAGATAAATCCAAATTATAAAGATGTGATAAAACTAATGGATGACGCAAAATTTAAAGGGACTGATTATGTTTTGGTAAATACAAAAAATGAAACTAATATGATTATTCCTATGCGTTTGCAAAATGATTTACTAAATTTTAGCACTTATGGACTCAATGATAAATGGACGGTTTATCAAAGTAACAAACAAAAAGGAATTGATTATGACTACGGAATGACTATTAATTTTCGGGAAATAAATATTTCTCCAGAACAAACAAAAGAAAAAGAATTTGATAAACAACGTCAAATAAAAGATGGTCAGATAAAATTGTTAGATGACAACGGAAAAGTGGTGATGGATGATAAAGGAAAAGAGATTATGGTTGACAATATGAAAACAGTGGGAATTCATATTTATGAAATCAGACAATTAAAATCGTGCAAAATTACAGCAAAAGTAGATTATTTAGATTTTAAATCTAAACAGTTACTTCAGGCTTTTCCACTTGCAAGCGAATATGTTTTCGAGAATATATATTCAACTTACAAAGGCGATCGTAGGGCTTCGGATGATAATTACTCTTATTTTGACAGACGAGCCGTTCCTTATCCTTCTAGTGAACAAATGGTTTATGATACTGGAGAAGATTTGAAAGCAAAATTAAAAAATATAATCACTAACAATAATTTTAGAAAATAAGTTTAAATCACTTCTTTAAATAAATTACTTCGACAGAACAAATTAAAAAAAATATTGACCGCAGATTCGAAAATTTTATTTATAATTTATAAAGTTGTAGTAAAACTTGAAACATAGTCTTAAGAAATTAAACTTAAATAAATTACAACAACTTTTCCATCTTATAATCTTCCATGAAATAACCATTCCCAATAGCTAAATCTTCTTCTCCAACAATTTGAAAACCCTTTTTTTGATAAAAAAGATAGGATAAATTAAATCGATTTACATTTAAAGATAGTGATAAATCATTATTCGCTTTCGCTTTATTTTCAATGGTTTCAATAAGCAACTGACCCACTCCTTTTTTTTGAGCTTGTGGCAATACATATAATTTATGCAATCGGGTTTGGTTTTTGTTTTGATACTGATGTTCGTAAGAAGCAAAGCCAACAAATGCATCCCCTTCATTGGCTAACAAAAAATGATGGCCGTTATTCAAATTACGATGTAGCATTTCATCTGAATACAACAAATCCAGCATAAAAGTAATTTGGGATTCAGAGAGAATTTTACCGTAAGTATGAGGCCAAGAAATGTTTACAATTTCTTGAATGGTTTTAATATCTTTAGTAGAGGCCTCAGAAAGTAGTATCATTTTAGGATTATTATCCGTGAATGGTTTCTTTCTTTCCGTAGTTTGCAATCACTGATGCTTCATACTCTAACCATTCTTGCCAACGCTTTTCTACATCAATTCCGTGACCATATTTACGGGCATAGGTAATAAAAGTAGTATAATGACCTGCTTCGCTCTCCATTAATTCTCTATAAAAAACAGCTAACTCTTGGTCTTGAATATTTTCAGAAAGCACTTTAAAGCGTTCGCAACTTCTGGCTTCTATCATAGCAGAAAACAATAATCGCTCAACAAATCCAGAAACTCGGCTTCCGGTATTGCTTTTTTTCATGTATTGGGCTAACTCGCCAACATATTCGTCTTTGCGCTCACGTCCTAAGGTTAAACCTCTTTTTTTAATAATATTGTGTACCATCTGAAAATGCTCGATTTCTTCTTTAGCTAAAGCCAACATATCTGAAACCAAATCAGGATATTCTGAATTAATGGTAATAATTGTAATGGCATTTGACGCCGCTTTTTGTTCGCACCAAGCGTGATCGGTAAGAATTTCTTCAATGTTTGTATCTACAATATTTACCCAGCGAGGATCGGTTGGTAATTTTAATCTAAAAGTGGACATGATTCTTACTGATTTTAATATTTAAATTTAAGTAAAACTAAACTGTTTTGAAAATCCAAAATTACGACTTTTAAACTTTTATTTCATAATAATAGTATAGATATTGGTCGTTGACTATAAGTATTGAAATTTAAGAAAACAGCAAATTAAATCCCGATTTCTATTTGAAAACGCAAATACCAATTATTTTTAGTTGTTCCGTCATTAAAGTTTAGAGTATCATAATTGAGTTCAGCTTGAAGCTTAAAGGAATGTTGCCAAATGTATTTTGTAACACCTACAGCATATTGATTTGTATTTGGTGCAAAAGCTTTAATATCTTCGCCTACTTTTTGATTGGAATACCTACCTATAAATTCATAATTATTTTTATTAACATAACTCAATTGATAATCAAAACCACTTCCTACAAATACATACTTAATTTTTGAAGCATCTAATGCATCAAAAGTCACTGCATTTTTACTAGTCGTTCGTGACATATAACTAGACATTGCTGCCCAACCATTGTATTTAAACATAGCATCGAGTAAAACTGATTTCATAGTTCTATTTTGAAACAAATCATCTCCTAATTGACCTTGAGTTCTTCTGGCTTGATTATTCTGTTGAAAAACTCCTGAAATCATCAATTTTGGTTTCTTTTCTCTAATTATATCACCTTCAAAATAGGTTCCATCTTTTTCAAAAGCTCCAAAGGGCAACAGCTCTATTTTTCCTGTCACCGCTACTCCATCATCCGCCTTTCCTGTTACATTTCGACCTTCTCCAGCAGATAATGCTCCTTTTAAATTATATGAAAATTTATTTTTAAATTCATTCATATTGTGCACTTGGAATCCAAAATCTCTATCAATACTAAATTTTGCATTGTTGATAGTCCTATCTGTTAACTGCAACCCTCCAGAAGAATTCACCCGTTGCCTATTTCCTGGTAACTTAGTTTGCCCAAAACTGATGTTCCAATTTTTATTTGGCCTGTAAAAAACTACTGCATCTCTTATGATATTTATATTTTCGCCTTCAACCACTTCTCCAACATCTCCGGGTGCAAATGACAATTGTATTGCATAGAGGAATTTTGGATTTCCAACATAGCCATCAAATCGCAATCGCAATCGACGAATTTGCCCGTCATAAGCACTGTTTTCTCCGTCATTTTTTATGTAGGAGACTCTGTTTTGCATGCGAAATCTTATGTTTAATTGAAATAAACTGTCGGGAGATGTTAAGCCAACTCCTTTACCAAAACTATAATAAGGTAAAGCAGACAGTTTTAAATCATTGTCATTATGAGATTGGGTAATTGTTTCTTGTGAATAAATTGAAATTGAAAATAGAAATAAAAATAGAATTTTGATTTTTTTCATGTAAAGTTTAAATGAAATTATCATCAAATATATCAAATAAAAAAAAACTCTTAAAAATTAATTTAAGAGTTTAACACAGTAATTGAATAGTCTTACTTTTTCTTTTTCGATTTAGACTTCTTTTTATTTTTTTCTTTTTCTTTCTTTTTGGCTTTATTCTTCTTATCTTTTTCTTTTTGTTTCTCTTTTTTTGCTTTCTCTTTTTTCTTAGCCTTTTCTTTTTTCTCTTTCTCCTTTTGCTTCTCTTTTGCTTTTTCTATATCCGATTTTTTAGAAACCTTTACTTTTTTCACAACCTCAATTACAGCAGAATCTTCAGTATTTTCCTCATTCGATTCTTCTTCTTCAGACAAATATACCTGAACTGCTTCTGTTAATTCCGATGCATTCTCAGATGATTCTAAAAACTCTTCTTTTTGATTATTTTCGTTTGAATCTATTTTTTTTGTCATAATTATACAATTAATTTAAAGTAAATTTTACGATAACAAAAATACTCATAAAAACAATTCGCCAATGTTAAGTTTTCATGTCAACAAAAAACTTAACATTGGAAAATAAGTATTCAAAAAACTTAAAGAAAATAATTTAGGATTCTAAGAATAAAAAAGTGTGAATACTAAAATAATTTTATAAAATAATAGAGTAAGGCAGCTATTAAAGCCGATACAGGAATTGTTAAAATCCAAGCCCATAATAGTTTTACTGTTACACCCCAACGTACTGCTGAAATCCTTTTGGTAACACCTACTCCGATAATTGAACCCGTAATAGTGTGAGTTGTAGACACTGGAATTTTAAAATGCTCTGTCATAAATAAAGTAAGTGCACCGGCAGATTCTGCTACAACACCCTCAAAAGCAGTTACTTTAGTAATTTTAGACCCCATAGTTTTTACAATTTTCCAACCACCGCTTAATGTTCCTGCCGCAATTGCTCCATAACATGCTATTGGAATCCATTCTGGCATTTTGCCATCTATTTTAACACCGTTTTTTTCAGAAGGTAATACTACATCTAAATCGAACCACCCAAAAGACATATTTACATTTGGATGCGTATTTAAATATACTGCTACTGCAGCTGCAATAATACCCATAACTTTTTGAGAATCGTTACCACCATGTCCTAAACTAAACGAAGCCGATGATAGTAACTGCATTTTTTTTAAAATAGATTCAGACCTAGCAGTAGAAAAACTACTGAAAAGTAAATTAAAAATTGCAATACTAAAAAATATAAAACCAACTAACAACCACTTAATATTAGATGGCTCAGCAATCACACTAAAAAACTCACTTTCAAATCTCGGTTTTGCAATATCTTTATAAGAAATTAATACTGTATCTAAAAACCAGACTGCCAATGACATCAGGATTAAAGTTAGAATTTTTGGATAAATATTCTTTTTTGAAGAATACATTAACCAAAGTGAAATAAAGTAAGAAATTATCATTCCTAATAGTGGAGCTAAAACAATAAAAGCGATTACTACTAGTACTCCTGATGGCAAATTCCCGTCTTCACCTGGTTTATACCAATTCACAACATTAAAACCAGAGTGAGCAATAGCTGCACCAGCAAATCCACCAATCAATGTGTGAGACGAACTAGAAGGGATTCCTTTCCACCAAGTTATTAGATTCCAAATAATTGCTGCAATTACTCCTGATAAAATAACCACTAAATCGATGTGTTCCGTTTTAGCGGTTTTTGCAACTGTATCAGCAACTCCAAAACCAAAAACCCAATAGGCTAAAAAATTAAAAAAAGCAGCCCAAACAACTGCTTGAAATGGTGTTAATACTTTAGTTGCAACAATTGTAGCAATCGAATTTGCTGCATCATGAAAACCATTTATATAATCAAATAATAAGGCGAGAACTATAATAGTAATTAGTAAAGTCATAATGGTATGTCTAAATTAAAATTACTATTTAGGAGTGTTTTACTGAAATTTGTTCCATGACATTGGCAACAATTTTACATTTATCAGATGCAGATTCTAAGGCTGAAAGCACCTCTTTATATTTAATTATATTCTTTGCATCGGTCTCATTTTCAAAAATATCGGCAACTGCTTTATCAAAAACAACATCCGCTTTGCTTTCTAATTTATTAATTTTTTTACAAGTTTCTTTAATTATCTTTATATTATTCATGTCTCTTAGCTGCTTAATTCCTTCATTAATAAGCTGACATGCTTCAAGATTAATTTCAGTTAATTTACGAATAGATTTCGTTATTTTTTCAACTTGATACAAACGCATTCTGCTTGCTGCTCCATGCATATAATCGGCGACATTGTCTATCGCTTTAATTAATGAATGTATATCTTCTCTATCAAATGGAGTAATAAAATTTTTACTTAACTCTAAATGAGTTTTGTGAGTAATTTCCTCTATAGTAGCTTCTAGTTCTTCAATTTTTTTGAAATATTCATCACGCTCTAATTTAGGTGCGTTTACCGCTTCGTGTAAAGTTTCTGCTAAAATTACTAAATTAGCAGAAGCTTCTTCAAATAGCGGAAAAAACTTTTTATCTTTAGGTACCAAGAACTGAAAAATATTATTTAATGTCATAATTTGATAATTTATAATTCGCAAATTTATTATTCTAATGTTAAGTGAATATTAAATCATTAAAAAAGAGCAATAAATATACAACTTTACATTTTAAAATACGTGCTAAACATTTTTAGATAGGTTTTCGTACATTAGCATTTCAAAAAATTTATTATTTAACATGGACATGAATTTTAATTTAAATGAAGACCATAATAAACTTTTATTAACAAATTTAAGACAAAAACTAGTTAAAGTTAAACTTGGAGGAGGTGAAAAACGCATAGAAAAGCTTCATGCTGAAGGAAAGATGACTGCTCGGGAACGTATTGATTATTTACTAGATGAAAAGGCAAAAAGTATAGAAATTGGAGCTTTTGTTGGAGATGAAATGTACGCTGAACATGGCGGATGCCCCTCAGGAGGTGTAGTAGTAAAAATAGGATACATCAAAGGAAAGCAATGTATAGTTGTTGCTAATGATGCAACTGTAAAAGCTGGCGCTTGGTTTCCTATAACAGCAAAAAAAAATCTACGAGCACAAGAAATTGCTATGGAAAATCGTTTGCCAATTATCTATTTAGTAGATAGCGCAGGGGTTTATTTGCCTTTGCAAGATGAAATTTTCCCTGACAAAGAACACTTTGGACGGATATTTCGCAACAACGCCATAATGTCAAGTATGGGAATTACACAAATTGCGGCAGTCATGGGTAGTTGTGTTGCTGGCGGAGCGTATTTGCCTATTATGAGTGACGAAGCTATGATTGTTGACAAAACTGGAAGTATTTTCTTGGCAGGAAGCTATTTAGTAAAAGCCGCAATTGGAGAAACAATTGATAATGAAACTCTTGGAGGTGCAACAACACATTGTTCCATTTCAGGAGTAACCGATTATAAAGCTAAAGACGATAAAGATGCTTTGAATAGAATTAAAAATATAGTTGGAAAAATTGGCGATTATGACAAAGCAGGATTCAATAGAGAGAAACCTCTAAAACCCGAATTAGACGAAAAAGAAATCTTTGGAATTTTGCCAAAATCACGTACTGATCAATACGATATGTATGAAATCATAAAAAGATTAGTTGATAATTCTGAATGGGATGAATACAAAGGTGAATATGGCAAAACACTAATTACTGCTTATGCCAGAATTGATGGTTGGGCAGTAGGAATAGTCGCTAATCAACGAAAAGTGGTTAAAACAGCTAAAGGGGAAATGCAATTTGGCGGTGCTATCTACTCAGATTCAGCTGATAAAGCCACTCGATTTATTGCCAATTGCAACCAAAAGAAAATTCCATTGGTTTTCATTCAAGACGTTACTGGCTTCATGGTAGGAAGCAAATCAGAGCATGGCGGAATTATAAAAGATGGAGCAAAAATGGTAAATGCTGTTTCCAACTCAGTTGTACCAAAATTTACTGTTATCATTGGCAATTCATACGGAGCTGGAAATTATGCTATGTGTGGCAAAGCCTATGATCCAAGATTAATTTTTGCATGGCCAAGTGCTGAATTAGCCGTTATGGGCGGAACGCAAGCTGCAAAAGTATTGGCACAAATTGAAGCTTCTTCGCTTAAAGCAAAAGGTGAAATGGTAGATAAAACCAAAGAGACAGCATTATTCGACAAAATAAAAGCACGCTACGATGAGCAAGTTTCACCGTATTATGCTGCAGCAAGATTGTGGACAGATGCTATTATTGATCCATTAGAAACCCGAACTTGGATTTCTATGGGCATTGAAGCAGCCAACCACTCGCCTATTGAAAAGAAATTTAATTTAGGAGTCATTCAGGTTTGAAATAATCATATACTATGAAAAAAATCAGTTTTACATTTATTCTAATTTTTGGTTTCCAATATCTTTCCGCCCAAGAAACTTTCACACGAAAAGATTCTCTTCACGGCGGATTACGGCCTGAACGAACCTGTTTTGATATCTTGCATTATGATTTAAACGTCAAAATCAATCCGGAAGAAAAATCGATTGTTGGGTTTAACGACATTACTTTTAAAGTCATTGAAAACAGTGATAAAATTCAATTGGATTTGTTTGAAAATATGAAAATTGACAGCATTGTTTTGAATTCTAAAAAACTAAATTATACTAGAGAGTTTAATGCCGTTTTTATTAATTTCAGTTCTACATTACCACAAAGTTCAGAAGAACAAAAAATTCGATTTTACTACTCCGGAAATCCATTAATTTCCAAACATGCTCCTTGGGACGGGGGTTTTGTTTACAACAAAGACGCAAACGGAAAAGATTGGATTGGAGTAGCTGTTCAAGGAACTGGAGCTAGTTTGTGGTATCCGTGTAAAGATTCACAAACTGACGAACCTGATTTCGGTACTACCATAAAAGTTGCTGTTCCAAACGGATTGATGAATGTTTCTAACGGAAGATTCACAGGTTCCAAAGATTTAAAAAATGGATATACACGTTGGGATTGGGAAGTGAAAAATCCTATAAACAATTATGATATAACTATAAATATTGGCGATTATGTTCATTTTGGTGAAAATTATAAAGGTATAGATTTAGATTATTACGTTTTACGAGAGAATGAAGCCAATGCGAAATTTCAATTTGAACAAGTTAAACCAATGATGGATTGTTTTCAAAGTAAATTTGGAACGTATCCTTTTACTGATGATGGCTACAAATTAGTTGAAACTTCCTATTTAGGTATGGAACACCAAAGCGCTGTAGCTTATGGAAATAAGTATAAAAATGGCTATCAGGGACATGATTTATCAGGAACAGGAGTTGGTTTAAGTTTTGATTATATAATTATTCACGAAAGTGGTCATGAATGGTTTGGCAACAGCATCACATCTAAAGATATTGCTGATATGTGGATTCATGAAGGATTTACAATGTATACTGAAGCTGTTTATATTGAATGTTTATATGGTTATGAAAAGGCAATGAAATACATCAATGGGATGAAACAAAATGTTAGTTTCGACAAACCAATCATAGGTCAATATAATGTAAATAATGAAGGTTCTGGCGATATGTATCCAAAAGGAGCTTTAATGTTGAATACTTTGCGACATGTTATAAACGATGATGTCAAGTGGTGGAAAATACTCTTAAATTATTCAAATACATTTTATCATCAAATCATAGATACCGAAACAGTTATTTCTTTTTTTAATCAAGAAAGCGGTATGAATCTTACTCCAATTTTCAACCAATATCTTCGCTATGCTGGCATTCCGTTTCTGGAAATAAAACGCAATAAAAATAATTTTGAATACAGATGGATTACTGACGTTAAAGATTTTGGCATGCCAGTAGACATTAAGCTAAATGGGGAGGAAATTCGCTTAAATCCTACTACAGCTTGGCAAAAAATGAATTTTAAAACCAATAAAAAGTCAAAAATTGAAATTTTAAAAAATGAATTCTTTATAAATGATATTGTATATTTTAATAATTAATGGATTTTTAACAAATAAATTAGCAATTTAGTATTGAATTTTAAACTAAATTATTATGGATATTTAAGTTAAAGGTTTGAATAAATGAGCTAATAGTCACACTTTATACGCATTAGATTTCTTACGTATGTTATTAGGGGAGTTTTTTTTTAATTTACAAAGGAGCTTCATTTATAACCAACAATCTAGATTTTGAAGATGTAATTGCTCCTATAAGCAATTTTTTAGGCGGAATGTTTGTATTTCATTACATTGCAGCAACTCATATCATGGGATGACTAATCATTATTTTTGGATAACTAACCAGATGGGCTATTATTGCGCAACTTTCTATATTATTTGGTGCTGTACTTATTATTTCATAGGCGAAATGAATATAGGAAACTTAATTCTGTAAATGTTTACTCTATCGACTAGCCTATTTTTCTTGTTTTATGGAAGTGGAAAACATTCAGCAGACTATTATTTTAAAATGGAAAAATAGCACATAAAAAAACGCACTAAACAAAATATATTGAGTGCGTTTTTATTTTTTAAAAAATAGCTTAACTACAAGCTTTCGCTAGTTTCTTTTCTTAAAATTTTACCGTTTTCTGTTTGCTTAAATTTTGGAACAAAAATGACTTCTTTTGGTTTTTCATATTTATCTAATGTATCGAAAACAGATTCGTCAATAGTTTTTTTATCACCTTCAACTACTAAAATTAATTTTTCACCTAGTTTTTCATCACTTTTTCCGGTTACAAAAAATCGAGAAGGAATTTTACCTGAAAGTTTCTCCTCTACTTGTTCCGGTATTAATTTAATTCCACCACTATTAATAATGTTATCATATCTACCTATAAATTGAAACTGATTTTCGCCTACTAATTCTACAATATCATTAGTAACAATTAAATCGTCAGAAATTCTTGGTGCATGTATAACCAAACAATTTCTATAATCATGAGAAATTGTAATTTCTGGTAAAACTGTAAATGACTTCTCTTTTATTTCTCTAGCAGCAATATGAGTAATGGTTTCAGTCATTCCGTAGGTTTCATAAACTTTGGTTGCTATTTTTAATAAATCTTTTTGTAACGCTTTACTAATCATAGAACCACCAATAATGACTTTTTTTACATTACTATTTAATTCTTTCAATGAATTTTTAGCTTGTAACGGCACCATGGCTATAAAATCATATTTTCTATTTACAATATCTCCTTGAAATGGTGTTGCGCTAGGAGCGACAAAATCCATATCTAATCCAATAATAAATGCGCGTACAAACATTAACTTACCAGCAATATATTTTACAGGTAAGCAGTGTAATGCTTTGTTTCCGGGTTTAAGTCCAAAAAAATCTGCGGTTGCAATAGCTGACTCTACCATAGCTTGTTTAGAAGTTCGTATTGTTTTTGGAGCTCCCGTAGTTCCAGAAGTTTGCAAATCGATATAGGTTTTATCGTCAAACCAGTCTAATAAAAAATCTCCGATTGGCTTTTCAAAATCTTCTCCTTCTTTTATAAAACTATATGCCACACGTAATAAACTTTCGCGATTAAAATGAAATCCATTTAATTTAAAGGAATTGTGTACGTTATGATAAGTTGGTATCATGATTAATTTCGTTTATAGTATTAGTTAATTTTAAATTTGAATATTCTATTTTTCCAGTAAGCTTTTCAATCCAATTTGTCCAATTGTATTTTTTACTAAAGATATATAAAAGTAAAGGATAAATTATAATTACTGGCAAAATTACATCAAATCCTGCACTTGGTTCTGAAATATCCTTTAAAATGGAATTGGTTTGAAAAACCGACCAATCTGCAGTAACTAATAATGCCCCAATTAAATTATTGGCAGCATGAAAACCTAAAGATAGTTCCATTCCTTCGTCCATTAAAGTCATGATGCCCAATAAAAAACCTGTTCCAATATAATAAACCATAATAATGTATCCTAATTTTTCTACTTCGGGATTAAAAAGATGCATACCACCAAATATTAATGACGTCATTACAAGTGGAAACCATTTGTTTAATGCTAAATTCCCAAATCCTTGCATCAAATATCCTCTAAAAACATATTCCTCTGTACTGGTTTGAATTGGGATCATTACAATTGCTATAACAACCAAAATTAAAAACGGAATTGGTTTAAAATTGATTGCAAAACTTTCAGGCGAAAAGAGATAAAATCCAACAGTTGAGGCAATAGTAAAAAATGTCCAAATAGAAAAAGAAAATAAAATCCTATTCCAATCAACTTTTTTCCTTGATGTCGTTATACTTATAAAGGATTGATTGTGAAAATATCGAACCACGTAATATACACTCGCAAGAGCAAAAACAAACGAAACTAATACTAAAAACAATGTCAAATTAGAATCGAAAACTTTCATCAAATCCTCTGAACTTGTTGGAATGTTTTTCCCGTCAGAAAGTGATTTTAAAAAAACAGCTACCATTAAAGGTATTTGCCCTAAAGTTGATGCCAAAATAATTACTAAAGAACCAATTATATACTTCCAAAACTTATTCTCAAGTTGAACTCCTTGTTCTATAAACATAGTTAAAAATATACTCTTTATTATACTCTACGAAATTAGTTTAATTTTTAAAAATAATTCAATTCCTTTACATAAAATTTAAAACATATTTCATGATTCAAATCTATCATAATTCACGATGCGGAAAATCAAGAGAATGCCTTGCTTTTATAGAACAAACTGGTAAAGAATTCGAGATTATTATGTACTTAGAACAGATTCCTACCTTTGATGAATTATCTGAAATCATTAATAAATTACAAATTAAACCTCTTGAACTAGTTCGTGCAAAAGAGAAGGTTTGGTTAGTAAATTATAAAAACAAAACAATGTCTGATGCAGAAATTATTCAAGCTATGATTGATAACCCCATTTTAATTGAACGTCCAATCGTTATCAATAAAAACCAAGCCGTTATTGCAAGACCATTAGAAAATATTAAAACCATACTTTGATTTTTCTTTAACATAGTATTTAGGTATTGATTCGTTCAATTAAAACTTATCTTTGCAAAGCTTTATAGCATAATACTCATGTATGAAAAATCCAAACTATCTCTTTCTTGCTTTTCTATTTTTATTTTCAATTAGCCTTTTTGCTCAAAATAGTGATAAATTAAAAACAATCAATATCAAAGGAATTGTAATCGAAAAAGTGAGCAAACAACCTTTAGAATATGCTACAATTACATTTTTAAATACATCGAATTTAAAAACAATTGCTGGTGGAATTACCAATAATAAAGGGGAGTTTACCATTGCAACTGTACCGGGAGTTTACACCATTAAAATCGAATTCATTTCCTTTAGACCAACTGAAATAATAAACAAAAAATTATCCGAAAACACCAATCTAGGAATTATTGTTTTAGAAGAAGATGCAACACAATTAAATCAAGTTGAAATTCGTGCTGAAAAAAGTACTGTTGAAATTAAATTAGATAAAAAAGTATACAATGTTGGTCAGGATTTGATGGTAAAAGGCGGAACTGTAAGTGATGTTTTAGACAATATTCCTTCAGTAACAGTTGATGTTGAGGGAAATGTGAGTTTGAGAGGCAATAACAATGTAAGAATCCTTATTGACGGAAGACCTTCGGTTGCAATAAACATTGCTGAAGCGCTTCGATTAATTCCTGCTGATGCAATTGATAAAGTTGAGGTAATTACCAATCCATCAGCTCGATATGATGCTGAAGGTGGAGGTGGAATTTTGAATATTATTCTGAAAAAAGGAAAAAATAATGGCGTAAACGGTATACTAATTCTATCGGCTGGTACTCCTGAAAATACTGGCGCTTCAGGAAATATAAATGTTCGCAGTGAATTTTCTAACATCTTTGCAACATTAGGCTACAACAAAAGAAACAATCCCGGAAATACAGAAGTTAATCAGGAAAATTTTAATCCTGATGGAAGTTTTAAATCTTATGTAGAAGAGCGAAGAACCAACAATAGAAAAAGTGAAGGTTTTAACGGAATTATGGGCATTGAGCTGTATCTTAATAAATCGACTACATGGATAAATACGCTTACATTACGTAATAACAATGGCGACAATCCTGAGAATATTTTCTTTTCAATTACTAATGCAGACAATTCTTTTATCAAAACAAGTCGATTTAACGACCTCTTTAGAAGCAGTCAAGATGTAGAATATGCTACTAATTTTATCAAAACTTTTAAAAAAGAAGGGGCTAAATTAACTATAGATGCTTCGTTTTCACAAAATAGAGACAAAAACAATTCAAATATCTTTGGCAATCAAATTGTGCCCATTTTTAATTTTATTTCTTCAGAAAGGACAACAAATCTTCAAAGCCAAAATAGGAATTTAATCCAATCGGATTATGTTTTGCCAATTGGTAAAAATAGTCAATTCGAAGCTGGATTTAGAGGTAATTATTTAACCTTAAATACTGACTTTAAAGTCGAAGAAGATGTTTTAGGAAACAACAATTTTACAATTAATTCCAATTTTACAAACATTTTTGAATATGTAGAAAATGTAAGTGCTTTGTACTCTCAATTTGGTTCAAAAATTAATAAATTCTCTTATTTATTTGGACTGAGATTCGAAAATTCAAACATTGAAGTAAACCAAATTACACTTCAAGATTTTAATGCTAAAAAATACACCAACTTTTTTCCGAGTGCTTTTTTTACTTATGAAATAAAGGAAGGAAGCAGCGTATCAATAAACTACAGTAAGCGAATAACAAGACCTCGAGATCTATTTATTAATCCGTTTTCTCAATATTCTAGTAATATTAATTTATTTCAAGGTAATCCTGACTTGAATCCGTCTTTAAGTGATGCTTTTGATTTGGGATATTTAAAAAAATGGGGGAAAACAACATTAAGTACTTCCCTTTATATTAATAGAACTTCTGATGCTTTTCAAATAGTTCGTAAAGAAAGAGGCGATCTTATTAATGGAATACCTGTAATTATAAACACGCCTTTTAATTTAGCCACTGATGATAAAATAGGTTTTGAATTTACGTTGAATTATTCTCCCTACAAATGGTGGAGATTGAATACCAATTTTAATTTTTTTAGCAATAAAACCGATGGTTCTTACACCTATATCAAAGCCTCAAATGAAATAGAAACCATCAATTTCAATAATTCATCTTCTACTTGGTTTGCACGAATTACTTCAAAAGTAACATTGCCATATAAAATCGATTTTCAAACCAATGGTACTTATAATGCGCCGCAAAAAGTGGCTCAGGGAACCAATAAAGGGGTTGCAAGTATGAATCTTGCATTTAGTAAAGATATTTTGAAAGACAAAGGCACACTCTCTTTTACTGTGAACGATGTTTTTAATTCCAGAAAAAGAATAAATGCATTAAGATTACCAAACGTTAATTCTGATATGGAAATGCAATGGCGCGAACGACAATTAACGCTTTCTTTTACTTATAGATTCAACAAACAAAAAGGTGATAAAGAAAAATCGCAGAAAAGAGAAAATGATTCCGGCGGAGAAGATTTTCAGGGATAAAAATTATAAATACCTTTCCTTAAAAATTCTTTGATGATGTTTTTGATGTCCAATCATAATAAATCCAATAGCGCGAACCGAAATCAGATTATCA
The DNA here is from genome assembly GCF_042677265.1 of Flavobacterium myungsuense. Lineage (NCBI taxonomy): Bacteria > Pseudomonadati > Bacteroidota > Flavobacteriia > Flavobacteriales > Flavobacteriaceae > Flavobacterium > Flavobacterium myungsuense. Next base: position 27,608 of record NZ_JBHTIZ010000046.1, read on the forward strand.
GAAGCAGTACCTATTAATTGAAGTTGTTCATGAGTAAAACTTTTAAAAAGCAACAATGTGGCTTCTCTAACAGCAGCCATTTCAGTTAACAATCCTTGGATGCTTCTAGCATTTGCATTGGTTTGCTCTACATAACTATTTTCTTCAAAATCAGGCAAAGGCGTTTGGTCGTTTCTAGAAATTCGCAATGCCCGATAACTGAAAATACGCTCTACATCAATGATATGTTGAATAATATCTTTTATTGTCCATTTTCCTTCAGCATATCTATAATCAAATTTATCCATTGGGATGTTTTGCACGAATCGGATAAAATCATGCAAGCAAATTTCGAGCTCTTCAATTAGATTCACATTTTCTAAAGGTTGAATGTAAGTGGCATTAAACTTCGAATATTCGTTTGAAGGTAATTGATTTGAATTCATGTTTGCTTTTTTAAGCCGAATTTCTACTTGCATTTGTATTCCCAAACAGCGAACGCGTTACGATTTTTTCATAGGTTTTTATCAAGTCTAAATTTGGATTTTCTTTTTTGTTTAATTCCTGAATTCGCAACAAAGCATATTGCTGTATTGTTAACAATGGCAATACAATACGCTCTCTTATGTCAATAGATGCTTTACCGTCAGGATAATTTTCCATTAGCTCTTTATGACCAGCTATTTTCAGTAACAATCGCTTAGTTTCTACAAATTCATCATAAATAATTTGCCAAAATTCTCCAAATTCAGGATCTTTTCTCATGTAAGCTGTCAATGGGAAAAATGATTTTGCCAAGGACATCATACTGTTTTCTAATAAAGTTTTAAAGAATAAAGAATGATCGTATAAATCCTGAACTTTATTCCATTGTCCTGAATCTTCAAAATGCTTCAAAGCACTACCTACACCGAAAAATCCGGGTACGTTTTGCTTTAACTGACTCCAAGAACCTACAAATGGTATCGCTCTTAAATCTTTGAAATCTAAATGTTCTGACTTGCTTCTTTTTGATGGTCGGCTTCCTATATTAGTTTTAGCATAATACTTCAGCGTACTCATTTGTTCTAAATACGGAATGAACTTTGGGTGGTTTTTAAAACTTAAATATTTTTCATAACCCAATTCAGCCAATTGGTCTAAAATTGCCGACTCGTCAACCGTTAATTCGTTTTGTCCTTTATTAAAAACCTGATTGGTGACTCCTGCACTCAATAGATTTTCTAGATTGTAACGACAAGAATCTAAGGTTCCGAAATTAGAACTTATAGTTTGCCCTTGCACTGTTACTTGAATCTCATTGTTCTCGATTTTTGGCCCTAGTGAAGCGTAAAATTTATGGGTTTTACCGCCACCACGTGCTGGAGGTCCGCCACGACCATCAAAGAAAATGGCTTTTATACCGTATTTTCTAGACATTGCGGTTAGAGATTCTTTGGCTTTATAAATACTCCAATTTGCCATTAAATAGCCCCCATCTTTTGTACCGTCAGAAAATCCAAGCATAATCGTTTGCTTTTTATTTCTATTGTCAAGATGTTTGGCGTACGCTGGATTGGTGTATAATTTCTCCATGATGATGTGCGCATTGTGTAAATCATCAACCGATTCAAAAAGCGGAATTATATCAACCGTTGGATTATCCCAACCACTTAAATGAAATAAAGCAAAAGTCTCCATTACATTTAGTGCGCTTTCATTGTTGCTAATAATGTATCTATTTGCGCCAAATTCACCATTATTTTCTTGTATTGTTTGTATGGCCTGGATAGACTCGATAGTATACCTTGTTAATTCATCTTCAAAATCTTTTGAATTTAAATTACCAGAAACTTTAGACAAGACTTCAAATTTTTCAGCTTCATTTAATTCGAAATAATTCTCTGGAAAAATAGTAGTATTTTTATTTAAGTAATACTGTACAACATCTTTAAAAACAGCATCATGTATTCTACTATTTTGACGAATATCTAACGAAGCAAAGTGAAATCCGAATAAGTTAACTTTTATTAACAATGCTTCTAATTCGTCAAGATACAAAGACTGATGTTGCTCTATAATTATTGTTTTTATTTTATTTAATTGCGATTTAAACTCGTCTAGGGTGATAAATATTTCCCCTTTTGAATAAAATACAGAACGATACAATTTTTGCTCTAATTCGGTAATTAAAACATCAACATTATAGAACGTTAACTTCCTTTTTAAACTTCTAACTTCAAAATAATAGCACTTTAATATAGAAGTTCTTAAACGCTCTGCTACTTTTAAGGTTATCTCTGTGGTCACAAACGGATTTCCATCGCGATCACCTCCCGGCCAAAATCCTAGTTTTACTATTGCATTTTTAATAGATTTACCATCAAAAATATTTTTCTCTAGATAGTGTACCATCTCACCAGCTGTTTCGTAAAAAACATTTTCTAGGTACCAAATTAAACTTACGGCTTCGTCAAAAGGATTTGGTTTTACCGCTTGAATAAAAGGAGTTTTACCCAATTGAGCTAACAATTGCTTAATTTCTAATAAATTATTTTTGCGAATAGCATCAGTTAAGTCATTAATAATTCCGAGAACAGCCCCAGGATAAAACTGAGTAGGGTGTGCAGTTAAAACCGTTCTAACATTGAAGTTTTCTAAAAAATCAATTAAATCTTCTTCTTTATGCTTGGCTTCAGACTTTTCCATGATATCACGCAAAGAACCTCTCCCTTCCATGTTATTTACAACAGGAAAAGCAGCATCTTCTATCGCATCAAACAATACAATTTGACGCTCGATATATTGAATAAATCGAAACATCAAATCTATTTGATCTTCTTCGGAAGCATTTTGTAAATATTTACCAACGAAAAAGTTAACAATATCTTTAGGAGTTTCTTGTTTTTTAAAACCTGTATCGCAAACATCTGTAAATAAAGGCAATAAAACGCCAGTATTGTCTATAGAATCAAAAGGTAATGTAATAAAAACACTGTTGTAAATATGGTATTTAGAAAGAACTTCTTGGTTAAAACGTTCGTTTTTAGGTAGCGTGTACATAAATTTAGTTGTTGTAGTAAGATAAGTAGTTAATTTAATAAAAAAAACCCCAAGATTAAACTTGAGGTTATATCATAAAGAATATAGCTCTCAAGAAAATTACATATTTTTAAAAATAGTATGCATTAATCGCTTCTTATCATTAATACTTTCTTCTAGTGAGATCATGGTTTCGGTTCTGTATACTCCATCAATATCATCTATCATGAAAATCACTTCTTTAGCATGTTTTGTGTCTTTAGCTCTTATTTTGCAAAAGATATTGAACTTTCCTGTAGTTACAGAGGCAACAGTTATAAAAGGGATTTCATTAATTCTCTCTAAAACAAATTTAGTTTGAGAAGTATTATTAAGAAAAACACCGATGTAAGCGATAAATGAATACCCTAATTTATCATAATCAAGTACCAAAGACGAGCCCATAATGATTCCTGCGTCTTCCATCTTTTTTACCCTAACGTGAACGGTTCCTGCAGAAATTAATAATTTTTTTGCAATATCTGTAAATGGAACTCTGGTATTATCAATCAGCATATCTAATATCTGGTGATCAACTTCGTCTAATCTGAACTTACTCATAAAAATATATTTAGTTGTTGTTGTTTTTGTTGTTTTTGTTGTTTAAGGTAAAAATTAAATTTTCATCTTACCGTTCTCAATTTTTATATTATTATTCAAATAAAAATCTGCTTTATCATCAATTTTAGGAAAAGTATTGGTTTTATTTGAAAAAACTGCCTCTTTAGCATAGTATTCAAAATGTCCAAAAAAATCATCAAAATTGCCTATTTTAGCAATAAAAGCGTTAAAATTTATTTTATTATCTAATAACACTTCTTTAAATTGAACTGCAATATTCGTGATTATTTTATTACTATCATAATTTATTTTGACATTTTTATAAACAAAATCATAAAACACGACTTTATTTTGAGGAATATTCAGATAATCTTCGATTTCGTTATTAACTATATCGTTTTCGAAAAGTTTAACAAATCCTGACAATAATGCAATAAAAATATATTTCCGAGTTTCTTCTCTATTGTAATCGTTTTGATAATGCCCCGCCTCTATCAATATTGTTGGTACATTCATCGATTGAAATGTATCTCCTATGCAATTAATATTGAATGAATCATCAAATCGTCCTACCTGATTAGAGATGTACTGCTGTAATGCATTATTCATTGCAACAATAACTTTTATGGCTTTTGTTCGAACTTCATTAACATCTCGGTTTTCATTATAAGAAGGCGCTAAAAAAGATACTGTTGCTGGTTTACCGGTATCTGCAACTCCAAAAATAGTTCGTTGATCGTGAAGATTATAACAATAATCAGGCTTAACTTTGGTGAAATACGCCCTTAAAACTTTGCTTTCCGGTTGGGTCAAATTTTGAGCGTCCCTGTTTAAGTCTATTTGATTTGCATTTTCTCTGGTATACAATTTGGCACCATCTGGATTTACCATTGGCAAGCAATAAAAAGTAAAATGATTGAGTAAATCAATTGCAAGTTCCGAATTGCTTTGCAATAAATTTAAAAAATCGAAGAGTGCTTTTGTAGTCGTGCTTTCATTTCCATGCATCTGAGACCAAAGAAATATTTTGATTTTTCCAGCACCAATTTGATAGGAATAGATAGGATTTTTAAGTACCGAATATCCTTCAATCGCAAGTTGATTTTCAGTGTTTAATTTATTTAAAACAGGAGCAATATCATTCAATGTAATATAGCGTCCTTGTAAAGTTTCGACTTTGTATTTACTAAAGATAAATTCTAAATTCATGTTCTTTTTTTTGACTTTACAAAAGTAAACATCTTTAAAATAACAATTGTAAACAACAAACAGCGTTCAATTGTTTATTGTTGTAAACTAGTTTTTATTTTTTTGTTAGTTTAAATTTCAATTCGACAAAACACAAATGCTATAATTAATTATTAGATTTTAATTCTATGTTAATCAATATTTTATTAATAATTAATTAATGTTTTAATTTATACTTTTTAGTCGTTTAGAGGTGATTTACTTTTGTGAAATTGGTTAATTCATTACTTTTGATTACATTTGTAATCTACGTTTCGTTTTAAAAAATTTACAATGATAAACTCAGATGATTTTATAAAAAGATTAGAATTTATTATCGAATATTATTCCCTTTCCGCATCGAGTTTAGCTGATAAAATTGGTGTGCAACGTTCTAGTTTATCACATTTGCTATCGGGAAGAAATAAGCCCAGCTTGGATTTTATTTTGAAAATTCTAGAGGTTTTTCCTGAGGTAGATTTGTATTGGATTTTGAATGGTAAAGGAAGTTTTCCTAAAAATGAAGCCCAAAAAATTTCAACTGCTCCTACTCCGATAACTGAAATTAAATTTGAAGAAAATGTGTTTGAAGAAACCAAAAAACAAGAAACCGGTAATCCTATATCTCCAAAAAAGATTTCTAATATTCAAGATACAATAACGTATTCGAATAAAGATAAAATAGAAAAGATTGTCATTTTTTATACCAATGGGAAATTTGTAGAATACAATCCCTAATCAAATTTAGTTTTTTACTTCAAAACTATATTCCGACTTCTTACCTTTGACATTAATAAAATGAGTAGATAGGATTTTAATGTCCTCATTACTATTTCCTGAAGGATAAAATGGTTGCCCAATATTTACCTCTTTCATTCCAAAATTAAATGCAACTGGAATTATTGGTACGTTTGCCTTTATTGCTATAAAATAAAATCCAGTTTTAAGTTCAGTTACTTTTTTTCGAGTTCCTTCGGGAGCTATAGCCATCCTAAAAATGGTTCTCTTTTTAAAAATAGCTGCAATAGAGTCTACTTTATTCAATCCGCCAGATCTATCCAGTGGTACGCCACCCATCCAACGAAAATAATATTGCAGAGGAAATTGAAATAATTCTTTTTTACCAACCCAGTTCATTTCTAATTGAACAATCCCTCTGGTAAGAACTCCTAAAAAAAAATCGTGCCAACTGGTATGAGGAACAACCATCAGTACACATTTTTTAATATTCTCGTCGATTGATCCTACTATTTTCCAACCCATCAATTGGAAGAAGATAAATTGGTAAATCCTTTTTTTCATTTACTACTATTTAGAGTAAAATTAATATTAATCTCTTATTTTTGATGAAAATATTTTTCAATGTTAAAAAAACTGCTCAGTTACATTATTCCCATCCGTATTTTAAAACAAAAATCAAGCATTAGCGAATCATTAGAAATAACTTGGGCAAACGGCGAGTTGGTTTTAGATAGCAAAAATACTAATTATTCCTATGGCAGTTTGCAACGTATATTGCGAAAAGGACTCAAAAGTATTGGATTTGAAAAGATAAATACTATGAATCATATTTTAGTTCTTGGGGTAGCGGGAGGAAGTGTTATAAAAACATTGATTAACGATGTGGGATATAAAGGAAAAATTACTGGCGTAGAAATTGATACTGAAATTATAAATATAGCAAATACTTATTTTAAATTGGATAAAATTCCAAATTTAGAAATTTGTATTGGGGATGCTTTTGAGTTTGTATTGAAAACAAAAAACAAATACGATTTAATTATTATTGATGTTTTTCAAGATACAAAGATGCCTAACTTTTTATTTGAAAGGTTTTTTACCGACAGGCTGGATATAATTCTTAGCAACTTTGGAATTATATTATTCAACACCATGATAGTTGAACAAATTCAAAATAAAAGAAACTTAAATTATATTGCTGGATTTAATGCGAAAAAATACACTGTTCGAACTATTCCAAGAGTTGAAAGACATAATGAATTGATTATCATAGAAAAATTGAATTAAAGTAAAACAATGATAAAATTGAATTAGTAACTACTTTAGTTTTGTCAATTCTATAACTTATTACGCATTACATTTTATGAAAACAAAAATATTATTCATCTTGATTGTGTTACTATTATCCTCTTTTTTATCTTCTAAAGACAGTAATACTGTAAAAGCGGGATTAAAGATGCAAGATTTTGTAATTAATATCTCTAAATATGCTAGAAGCTACGACAGTGATTTTATTATCATTCCCCAAAATGGTGTCGATTTAATTTTTAATAAAATTAATCCTAGTTTAGGAATAAATTCTGATTATATCAGTGCTATAGACGGAATAGGCATTGAAGATTTATTTTTTGATAAAAAACTAAAAACAGATACATACAGGTATAACAATTTGCAAAAAATTAAAGAACAGAAGAAAATAATTGTATCTGATTATATTACAAACGATTCTGATATTGAAACAGTAATAGCAAAAAACAAACAAGAAGGTTTCATTTGCTTTCCTAGAGTAAATGGTAACGAATATTATAAAGAAATTCCGAAAGAAATTATAGATGAAAATACTAATGACATAACAAAATTTAGTGATGCCAAAAACTTTTTGTATCTTATTAACGCTGGCAATTTTAAAAAGAAAACCGATTTTTTTAAAGCCATTGCAGCAACTAATTATGACGTCGTTTCTATAGATTTATTTTTTGATGACAAACCACTGTCCTCTAATGAGATTAATCAATTAAAAACTAAAGCAAATGGTGCTAAACGTTTAGTTATTGCTTACATGAATATTGGAGCTGCAGAAAACTGGCGGTACTATTGGAATGGAAATTGGATACTAAATGATCCTGTTTGGATTAAGAAAAACTATGCTGGATACGAAAATGAATTTTACATTCAATTTTGGAATCCTGAATGGCAAACAATTATTTACGGTAACGACAAATCGTACCTTAAGAAAATTATCGATGCAGGTTTTGATGGCGTTTATCTAGATAATGTTGAAGCCTATTATTTTTTGTATAATAAATAGTGTATTCTTTAAATTATAAATAATTAAAAAGAATAATTTATTTTTTATGATAATCCTAAGCTCAAACAAAAAAAGCTAATAAAAAATCCATTTCTCTTTAACCCTCCTCTTTATAAAAATAACTATTTTTGCATTCTAAATTTTTGTCATGCCAAACAAGAAATATAAAATAGCAGTCATTCAATTGAATCTGAATGATGTTGCCGAAAACAATCTGAAAAAATGTTTATCTTGGGTTCGTGATGCCGCTAGTAAAGGTGCTGAAGTAATTTCGTTACCCGAATTGTACAGTAGTCATTATTTTTGTCAAAGTGAAGATGTGAATAATTTTTCCTTAGCAGAACCATTGTACAGTACATCATTTATTGCTTTTAGTGCTTTAGCAAAAGAACTTGGCGTAGTAATTATTGTTCCTTTCTTCGAAAAAAGAATGGCTGGAATTTATCATAACAGTGCTTATATCATCGATACCGATGGTTCAGAGGCGGGATTGTATCGCAAAATGCATATTCCTGACGATCCCCATTTCTATGAAAAATTCTATTTTACTCCAGGAGATTTAGGTTTCAAAACTATACCTACACAAAAAGGAAAAATAGGAACTTTAATTTGTTGGGATCAATGGTATCCTGAAGCAGCTCGTTTAACCGCTTTACAAGGTGCTGAAGTTTTGTTTTACCCAACAGCTATTGGTTGGCATCCGCTTGAAAAAGAAGAATACGGAGAAAACCAACACGGCGCTTGGATGAATGTCATGAAAGGGCACGCTGTTGCTAATGGTGTATATGTGGCTGCTGCCAATAGAATTGGTTTAGAGCAATACATAGAAGGGACTGCTGGCATTCAATTTTGGGGATCTTCCTTTATTGCTGGGCCACAAGGAGAGATTTTAGCTCAAGCATCTACTGATAAAGAAGAGATTTTGATTGCCGAAGTCGATTTAGATTTACAAGAAAACGTGCGCCAGAATTGGCCGTTTTTTAGAGACCGACGTATCGATGCTTATGGAGATATTACAAAAAGAGCTATCGATTAATCATGAGTACTACGAATAATAGACGATTTCCAGCAGAATGGGAAAAGCAGCAAGGTATTTTGCTTTGCTTTCCTCATAATGGTAATGATTGGCCAGGAAAATACGAAGCGATACAATGGGCATTTATAGAATTTATAAAGAAAGTAGCTAGCTTCGAGCCGGTTTTTCTGGTTGTGGCTGATGAAAAATTAAAAGAAAAAGTTTTAGAGATGCTCCAAACGGCGCATGTTATAGTTGAAAATATTTCTTTCATCATACATAAAACCAATAGAAGTTGGATGCGGGACTCCGGACCCATACTGGTGAAAAATGGTGCTAAAAGAGAAGCTTTAAATTTTAACTTTAATGGTTGGGCAAAATATAAAAATTTTCAACTAGACAAACATGTTCCAAATAAAGTTGCCGATTTTTTAAAAATACCACTGACTCAAGTTAAATATAAAGGCAAACCAGTAATTGTAGAAGGTGGTGCCATTGACGTTAATGGAAAAGGAACTTTACTCACTTCAGAAGAATGTTTGATGCATCCAAGTATTCAAGTCAGAAATCAAGGATTTACTAAAGCCGATTATGAAGCTGTTTTTAAGGAATATCTTGGCATTACGAATGTAATTTGGCTCAAAGACGGAATTGAAGGTGATGATACACACGGCCATATTGATGATTTATGCCGATTTGTAAATGAAGATACTGTTGTTACCGTTGTAGAATCTGACCCCAAAGACAATAATTACAACCCTTTGCAAGAAAATTTAAAGATTTTACAAAATGCTATATTAGAAAATGGCTTGCCTCCAAAAATTATAACATTACCTATGCCCAAACGATTAGAATTTGGCGGATTGCGAATTCCTGCTAGTTATGCTAATTTTTTAATTTTAAATAATTGTGTTTTAGTTCCTACATTTAATGATGCTAACGATAGGATTGCATTAAATATCATTGCAGATTGCTTTCCGAAAAGAGAAATTATAGCAATAAGTGCTATAGACTTGATATGGGGATTTGGAACTTTACATTGCTTAAGCCAGCAAATTCCTGAATAAATCAAATTACTAAATCACATTTTAAAAGAAAAATAAAAAAAGAGGCTGTCTAAATAGACAGCCTCTTTTATCAATCTATTAAACAGATTGATTTTTCTTAGCTTTCCTTTCTTTATACATTTCATACAAAGCTCCTCCTACCCAATACTGGACAAAAGCAACTAGAAAAAACATTAACCAAAATCCTATAGACAGAACGGTTAAAAAAAGTAGAAATCCTAAATACTGTGAAAATTCAAACATGTTTTCCTGATTTTTTCTTAATAATATGCAAATGTATGTTTATTATTTTTTCTTACCAATAAAACTAAATCATTTTTTATAAAAAAGTATTCCTTACTTCTTAAAAAATTTAACTGTCTTCGTTTTATTGTTATTAAAAGTAATGTGCAACAAATATAGACCTGAATTAACTTTAGAAACATCAATTACATTATAATTCAATATAGGCGAAAAAGTTACTCCATTAATGCCAATCACTTTTAAATCTTTAATTGATTCCTTAGTATCTATTGTCATTGTTTCATTTACTACTGTTGGATATACATTGCATACTACTTCGTCCTTATTGATTTCATTTAACCCTAGAGTAAAATCAGTAAACGAATTAGGAACTGTAGGTAAAGTATACCGAGTTGCAGTGTAAATTTTTAATTCTCCTGGCTGCAAGGATACATTTGTTCCTGAAGATATTGAAACATTGCCATCTGCTAAATAATCGAACCAATTATTTCCCGCTGGTAAAGTAATATTTACTGGCCCTGTAAACGTTTGCCCATCTGTTGGAGCATTAAAATTACCTACAACAAAGACACGCTCGTTTCCAGAACCCCAAATTACACTTCTCGCTGCCTTACCTCCGCCTAAATCACTACTAGAAGGATTTCCTGAAAATAAATTAGGTAATATGCGTGTTCGCAATTGAATCAATTGACCTATTTTTTGATAAGAAGCCATGCGAGTTGAGTTGGTATACCAATTTAAACTCTCGGGAATAGGCTTTGGGTCTGTTCTATTTCCTGTTGCTCCTGTTGAATTACTGAAAATACTATAATCAAAGGCTAACTCTTGAAACATCCACATCATGTGAGATCCATTTAACAATACATTAAAAGCAGTATTCAATGGCGCTCTAAAACTTCGGCCTTCAGTTGTTTTTACGGTTGCTCCATTACCAAAAGCTTTCGCTTTATACATGTTTCTTTCTTCGTCATGACTTTCGCAATAGGTTAAAAAGCCATCTTGATTAGAACTACTTAAATCGTCTCCATCCTTTAACCACCCCATAGCGGTTTGTTCGTAACTTTTAGTGTTGTTTAAATGACACATCATGCCAAAATTGATGTAATTTTCTCGCTCTCCCGCAGTTTGCTCCCAATGTTCTAATATGAAATAGGCATCAGGATTTCCTGCTTTTACACCATTATTATAATAGTCGAACATGATTTCTGAACGATTACTACAGTTGGATCCGCAAAAACCATGAGAAATATCCATACGATAACCGTCAACTTTATATTCATCAATCCAATACTTAAGGGCACGTTTAAACATGTCACGGGTTTGAGGAAAATTATGATCGTAATCCTGATTTACACTTGATCCGTGAGGAGCACTTTGATTGAACCAAGGATTATTAGTAGCTATAGCATTGGTTCCCCAATACATTTTGGCTTGTGGTGCGGCACCCGTTACGTGATTAAAAACCATATCTAGAATAACAGCAATTCCTCTTTTGTGGCACTCGTCTATTAATTTTTTAAGGTCGTTTTCTGTCCCATAAGATTTATCAACTGAAAAGTAGTGATTAGGATTATAGCCCCAACTTATATTTCCATCAAATTCTGTAATTGGCATAATTTGAATGGCATTTACACCTAAGTTTTGAAGATAACTCAATCGATCAGCTATAGCATTAAAACTACGAATGGACGAAAAATCATGCACCCATAACTCATAAATTACCAAATTGTTTTTATTAGGTTTGACAAAATTTTGTGTCTGTGGGCTCCAATTAAACGAAGGCTTATTGGTTTGTAATACTGATACATAACCATCGCCTTGAGATGGATATGCTTTTAAATTAGGATATTGTTGTTTGGGTTCCCATTGATCGTCAGGATTTAAAACTTTCTCAGAATAAGGATCACTTACTTTTACCATTTTAGTTCCAATTTTTACTGCATATTGAAAAGCATATTCTACTCCGGATTGTAGACCTGAAAGTTCTATCCACCAATAACCAGTATCTCCATCTCTTTTTAATTGATAGGCATTTGAAATTCCCCAATTATTAAAATCACCAACTACAAAAACGTTATCAGGTAAAACATTACTCCTATCTTTAGCATACAAACACAAATGCGCTTTTGTATTATCAGTAGAATTATAAGTAATACCACCAAATAATCCTGACGGCCGTGGTTGATTTTCAGAACTTGAAATAATGGCCACCGAACGAGAATCTGAAGCGGTTTTTATTCCAGACAAAGCTTCAACAGTATAAATATAATCTCCAATTGCATTTAAAACTTCACTGTAAGTAATAGTAGTGGAATTACTTTCTGTTTTTACTGCTACTCCATTTTTTTTAATAGTCAACTCAGAACTACTTGTCGCATCTGCAGAAAAAGTAACAGTGCTTCCTGGATTTATAGCTCCGGATGAAGAAGTTGATGCGAACTTAACACTCAATTCTCCAGCAGGAATAACTGGAATGAAAAAATCTTTTCCAGTGGCGTCTTTACCTTCTTTTGTACCTCCAGGACCATCATTAAAAACAAAAGATAACTCTTGATAAGTACCCGCACAACCATAGTAAGTATACATATTATCTATAGTCAATACCCACTTAGTTCCGTTTTTAACTAACTTATTTTTGGCTAAACCGCTTCTCCATGAAGGAGCACATTTCCATTGAGTTCCAGCAATTGTTACCCCCGTATGGGCATAACAATTAGTAGCTGTTGCCATAGCACTAGCTCCTGGATCATAAGTTATAGTTATAATTCCTGTATAATCATCAGTAATAATTGCAGGAACAGTAGTTACAGTTTGAGCCGAGACAAACAAACTGAAAGTAAAGAAAAGAAACGTCAAAATATTTTTCATAAAAATATAATTTATAGCATATTACATCTCAAAAATAGAGATAAAACGATATTGTAACTCAAAAATATTTGTTAATTTTTATTTTCTAATAATGGAACAAAACGGAATTCTCCAAATTCATGTTTTTCAAATTGGGTTTCATTTTTGCGTATTAAAACCGTCATCTCTTGAACATCTTCCCCTAAAGGAATAACTAACCGTCCTCCTATTTTTAATTGTGCCATCAGGGCTTGGGGAATAATTGGCGCACCTGCAGTAACAATAATACTATCAAAAGGAGCATGATCTGGCAAACCTTTATAACCATCTCCAAAGGACAAATGCTTAGGACGGATTCCTAAATTTTCCAATAATTTTTTGGTTTTTTTAAACAATTTATTTTGACGTTCTATGCTATATACATGAGCACCCAAAGCAAACAAAACAGCTGTTTGATAACCACTACCTGTGCCAATTTCCAGTACTTTTTGCCCTTTCTTTAATTCTAATAATTGCGTTTGAAATGCCACAGTATACGGTTGTGAAATGGTCTGTTCTTCTCCAATTGGGAAAGCTTTGTCTTGATAGGCAAAGTTTTCAAAACCAGAGTCCAGAAAAAAATGTCTTGGTATATTAGCAATGGTTGCCAAAACATTTTTGTCTACAATTCCTTTTTCCTTAAGAAGGCTTACTAATTGATTTCTAAGGCCTCTATGTTTGTCAGTATCTTTCAAAACTTGGTTTAATTTATTTTGGTAAAAATAGAAAACAAAATGCCAATTATCAATTATCCATTATCAATTAATTCCTATTTTTGTTCAAAATCATTTTTATGTTAAAAGTTGGCGTTTTGGGTGCTGGTCATCTTGGTAAAATACACTTGCGGTTATTGCAACAATCCGAAAAATATGAATTAGTAGGCTTCTATGATGAAAATCATGAAAATGGAGCTAAAATAGCTGCTGAATTCGGATACAAACAATTTGATACTATTGCCAAATTAATTCATGCAGTTAATGTCATAGATATTGTTACCCCTACTCTTTCTCATTATAAATGTGCAAAAGTGGCTATTAAATCTGGCAAACATGTTTTTATAGAAAAACCCATTTCAAATACTGTTGCCGAAGCCGAAGAAATTATAGCTTTAGCAAAAGAATTTAATGTAAAAGGACAAGTGGGACATGTAGAGCGTTTTAATCCTGCCTTTATTGCTACAAAAAGCATGATTGAAAACCCAATGTTTATTGAGTCGCATCGTTTGGCAGAATTTAATCCGCGTGGTACAGACGTTCCTGTAGTTTTAGATTTGATGATACATGATATTGATGCTATTTTAAGTGTCGTAAATTCAAAAGTGAAAAATATTAATGCTAGTGGTGTTTCTGTAATTAGTGATACGCCAGACATTGCCAATGCACGAATTGAATTCGAAAACGGCTGTGTTGCCAACTTAACCGCAAGCCGAATTTCAATGAAAAACATGCGTAAATCTCGTTTTTTTCAAAAAGATGCTTATATCTCAGTTGATTTTCTTGACAAAGTTTGCGAAGTTGTAAAAATGAAAGATGCTCCCGAAATTCCTGGCGATTTCGATATGATTTTGCAAAATGCCGAAGGGGTAAAAAAACAAATTTATTTTGCTAATCCTGAAGTTGCACCTAACAATGCCATTCTGGATGAATTAGAATCTTTTGCGAATGCTATAAATACGGATACAACTCCGGTTGTAACTCTGGAACAAGGAACAAATGCGTTGAGAGTGGCGTATCAAATTATTGATTGTTTTAAAAAATAAGATTTAAATATGAAAACAATAGCCGTAATTGGTGCAGGAACGATGGGTAACGGAATTGCACATACATTTGCGCAAAGCGGATTTACCGTAAAACTAATTGATATCTCCGAAAAATCGTTAGACAAAGGGATGGCAACTATTGCTGCTAATCTAGAACGAATGGTTGCAAAAGGAACCATTACAAATGAAGAGGTTGTTAAAACAATCACTAATATAATAACCTATACCGACCTAAAAGACGGTGTCGTTGGCGTAGATTTAGTAGTTGAAGCCGCTACTGAAAATGTTGAATTAAAACTGAATATATTCAAGCAACTGAACGAAATTTGTTCGCACAATACCATTTTAGCGACCAACACTTCTTCTATTTCCATCACGCAAATAGGTGCAGTAGTTGCTCATCCTGAACGCGTTATTGGGATGCACTTTATGAATCCAGTGCCTATCATGAAATTGGTCGAAATCATTCGTGGATACAATACGAGTGACGAAGTGACTAAAATCATCATGGATTTATCGCAAAAACTAGGAAAAACTCCCGTTGAAGTCAACGATTATCCTGGCTTTGTAGCCAATAGAATTTTGATGCCTATGATTAATGAATCCATCGAAACACTTTACAACAAAGTGGCTGGCGTTTATGAAATCGATACCGTTATGAAACTTGGAATGGGTCATCCGATGGGACCATTGCAATTAGCTGATTTTATTGGACTTGACGTTTGTTTGGCAATTTTAAACGTAATGTATGACGGATTCAAAAATCCAAAATATGCGCCATGTCCGTTATTAGTCAATATGGTTCGAGCAGGAAAATTAGGAGTAAAATCTGGAGAAGGCTTTTATGATTATAGTGAAAGTAAAAAAGCAGAGAAAGTGGCTAAACAGTTCTTATAAATTAACAATGAATAATTAATAATTGATAATTTAAAAATGTCAATAAAACAAAATCTACTCAACATAAAATCGGCATTACCAGAACATGTAACTCTGGTTGCTGTTTCTAAAACCAAACCCATTTCTGATTTAATGGAAGCCTATGATGCGGGTCAACGCATTTTTGGTGAAAACAAAATCCAAGAAATGGCTGAGAAATGGGAAGCGATGCCTAAAGATATCGAATGGCATATGATAGGTCACGTTCAGACCAATAAAGTTAAATTTATGGCGCCATTCGTAAGCTTGATTCATGGTGTAGACAGTTTGAAATTATTAGAGGAAATAAACAAGCAAGCACAAAAAAACGACCGAATTATCGATTGTTTACTACAAATTCATATTGCTGAAGAGGAAACAAAATTTGGTCTTAATGAAAAAGAATTGAACGAAATTCTCTCTTCTGCAACATTTCAAGAAATGAAAAAAATTCGAATTGTTGGTTTAATGGGAATGGCAACTTTTACCGATAATCAAGAGCAAATCAAGAAAGAATTCACTCATTTGAAAACGATTTTTGATACTACAAACCAACTTCTAACTTTATCTATGGGAATGTCTGGCGATTATAAACTCGCAATTGAATGCGGAAGCACTATGGTTCGAATTGGAAGTAGTATATTTGGAGGACGAATTTGATTTTTGATTTCAGATTAACGATTTTTGACCCTAGCGTCAGCGAACTGGCGAAGCATTTTAGATTTCACAACTTAATACTAAAACTGAACACCGAGCACTTATTTTGTATGCAATAATCGACATAGAAACCACTGGAGGCCAATTTAATGAAGAGGGAATTACTGAGATTGCCATTTACAAATATGATGGGCATGAAATTGTAGATCAATTTATTAGTTTGGTAAACCCTGAAATTCCAATACAGCCATTTGTTGTAAAACTAACAGGGATAAATAATGCCATGTTACGATTGGCTCCAAAGTTTTATGAAATCGCCAAACGTATTATTGAAATCACTCAAGATTGTGTTATTGTGGCCCATAATGCAAGTTTCGACTTCAGAATTCTTCGTACTGAGTTCCGTCGATTGGGATATAATTTTGAAGCAAAAACGCTTTGTACAGTCGAACTCGCTAAAGTTTTAATTCCGGAACAACCCTCCTACAGTTTAGGTAAATTGGTACGTGCTTTAGGAATTCCTATGGCAGACAGGCATCGGGCCAGTGGAGATGCATTAGCTACTGTGAAACTCTTTAAAATGCTTTTAGATAAGGATTTAGAAAAAGTGATTCTGAAAGAACTTATTAAAACAGAAATTGTTAAAGGGATAGCTCCCAAATTATTAGATATTGTTGAAAGTTTGCCTTCAAAAACGGGAACTTATTACATTCATAACGAAAAAAGCGAATTGATTTATATTGGCAAAAGCCGAAATATAAAAAAAAGAATCAATCAGCATTTTACTGGAACGACTACAAAATGTAAAAAAATTCAGTCCGAAGTTTTTACAGTAACCTATGATGAGACAGGTAGCGAATTGATTGCTTTATTGAAAGAAAGTGAAGAAATAAAAATCAATAAACCTATCCTTAACAGAGCACAACGCAAGACTATTTTTCAATGGGCTTTGTACTCAGAATATGACAATAATGGCTATCTGAATTTAAAATTGCAAAAAGCCGATGGTCGAAAAAAAGAAATCACTTCATTTACAACACTACAAGAAGGAAAAAATACGTTATTTCGAATTACTTCTGAATATCATTTGTGTCAAAAACTTACTGGACTTTACATTACTAAATCGGAGTGTTTTCAATACAAAATAAAAGAATGTGATGGTGCTTGTACTGGCAAAATTTCGGCATTAGTTTATAATGAAAGAGTTCAATCCTACATAGACAAAAATAGTTTCGAAAATCAGAATATGGTTTTAATTGATAGAGGACGAACTATTAATGAACGAAGCGCTATTTTGATAGAAAACGGGATTTATAAAGGATATGCCTTTTATGATTTGAATTATCAAATTAACAACATCGATATCCTTAGAAACATTATAATTCCGATGCAAAACAATCGAGACACTCGAAATATTATCCAAAGTCATATTAGAAGAAGTAAGAGTTTGAAAATTAAAAAATTCTAGTCATGGCTAAATTTCTCATCACCATTGTTGGACCAACGGCTATTGGAAAAACAGCGTTGAGTATTGCTTTAGCGCAGCATTTTAAATGCGATATTCTTTCTTGCGACAGCCGACAGTTTTTTAAGGAAATGACAATTGGCACAGCTGTACCAAGTATAGAAGAATTAGCTTCTGCAAAGCATCATTTTATACAAAACAAATCTATTTTTGACAATTATACGGTTGGCGATTTTGAAAAAGAAGCTATTGCTAAACTTGATGAATTGTTTTTGACCAATGATTTTGTGATTCTAGTAGGCGGTTCAGGATTGTATGTAGATGCGATTTTGAAAGGATTTGATGATTTTCCTGAAATTGATGTTAGAGTTCGTTTGGCTATTCAAGCTGATTATGATAAATTAGGAATTGACTATTTACAAAATCAATTGAGGAAATTAGACGCTTCCTATTTTGAAAAATTAACTGTAGAAAATCCTCAAACGTTGCAAAACCCGCAACGAATGATGCGGTTTGTTGAAGTGTGTATGGGTTCTGGAAGACCATATTCATCTTTTATTAATCAGAAAAAAAAGGAGAGAAGCTTCACTCCTATTCTCATTGGTTTAGAAGCAGAAAGAAGTATTATTTATAGCCGAATTAATCATCGTGTTGATGTTATGATTAATGATGGTTTATTGGCTGAAGCCAAAGACTTATTTCCAAATAATGAATTAAATGCGTTGCAAACGGTTGGTTATAGAGAGCTGTTTCGTTTTTTTGATGGCGAATTTACTTTAGAATTTGCCATTGAAGAAATCAAGAAAAATACCCGAAGATTTTCTAAAAGGCAACTTACATGGTTCAAAAGAAATGAAAATACAAAATGGTTTGATTGTTTAACTGATAGAAATAAAATCATTGATTATATAACTGGAATAATTCATAATTCATAAATTATTTATATGCCTATCTCTTCACATTTCACTTCAATACTTTCTAAAAACTGGGAAATCAATTTTACTCAATGTGCCCCAAACGGATATTTAAAGTATACCGATTTATGTAACCTCTTGCAATTAACGGCTGCGGCACATTCAGAAGTTGGAGGCATCAGTTTTTCTGATATGCAAGAATTCAATCAGGCATGGGTATTAAGTCGAATGCGAGTTGAAATATCAGAATTACCCAAATGGAAAGATACCGTAACGGTAAAAACGTGGATTGATTCTTTAGAAAATTCCCGTTCTGTTCGTGCTTTAGAAATGTATGTAGATGGAAAAAAGATTGTTGGTTCTGAAACTTTTTGGGTAGTTTTTAATACTAAAACCCGAAGACCAGAACAACTTGCTTTACCTTTTAATCATTTTGAATTGTATCCAGAACAAAAAGCTACTATGCAACCATTTTCTAAAATTAGTATTTCTGATGAAAAAGAAATGGTTTTTGAAAAAACGGTTCGTTTATCTGATCTAGACAATGTAAATCACGTAAACAATGTAAAATATCTAGAATGGTGTTTGGATTTTGTTGATGAAAACCAAATTCTGAATCAAAATATAGAAAGCTTTGAAATGAATTTTCTAAAAGAATTATCCTTAAATGATAAGGTAATACTTCATGAGAGTCAATCAATAAACAAAACTATTTTTAGCATTACAAAGGAAAATAAAAACTGTTTTGCTCTGCAATTGAATTGGAAATAAAAAAGGCTTCGATTTCTCGAAGCCTTAATTTCATTATAATGTTACTTTGTTTTTTACTACTAATCTAAATCCTTCTCCATGAATGTTTAGAATTTCAACATTTTCATCAGGTTTTAAGTATTTTCTTAGTTTAGCAATATACACATCCATACTTCTTGAAGTAAAGTAGTTATCGTCTCTCCAAATTTTTGTTAGAGCGAGTTCTCTTGGCATTAAATCATCTTCATAGATAGCCAACATTTTAAGGAGTTCATTCTCTTTTGGAGACAATTTTATTGGTTCTTCATTTTTAAACGTTAAAAAACGAAGTTTAGAATTCAAATGAAAGTTACCAATTTGAAACTCAAATTTAACATGTTCACTTTTTACATCGGTTGTTTTTCTTTGAATAATGGCTTTAATTTTCATCAACAGTACTTCTGAATCAAAAGGCTTGTTCAAATAATCGTCGGCTCCTGCTTTATACCCTTTAAGCACATCTTCTTTCATAGATTTTGCAGTAAGGAAAATAATTGGCACTTCTTTATTTTTTTCTCTTATTTCTTTCGCCAAAGTGTACCCATCTTTATAGGGCATCATGACATCAAGAATGCATAAATCGTAGGTATCCTTTTTAAATTTTTCGAAACCTTCCATTCCGTTTTTTGCCAATGTTACATCAAAATCATTAAGCATTAAGTAATCTTTTAATATTGCACCAAAATTTTGGTCGTCTTCTACTAAAAGAATTTTTTTATTATCTGTTTCCATACTATTTTTAGTTAATTAGTGGTATTTTTATTATAAATGTACTTCCTTTTCCTTTTTCGCTTTCAACGAATATTTCACCGTTGTGATCTTCTACAATCCTTTTTACATAAGCTAGGCCCAATCCGTGTCCTTTTACGTTATGTAAATCTCCAGTATGCTCTCGATAGAATTTTTCGAAAATCCTTTTTTGAGCTACTTTACTCATTCCTGCTCCTTGATCTTTAATCTTGATGATAACAAAATCTCTTAAGTTTTCTGTATAAACATCAATTTTAGGAACATCAGGAGAATACTTTATGGCATTATCTAACACATTTACGAGTACATTAGTAAAATGAACATCGTTAAGCAAAACTGTTGTTCTATTAGCCAGTAAATGTGTGGTTATAGTTCCTTGCCTGTCTTCTATAATTAAATTTACATGTTCTATAGCATCTTCAATAATGTCGTGAACGTTATTTGACTCTTTTGTAATGTCTAATTCTTTCTTTTCTAATTTCGAAATTCGTAATACATTTTCTACTTGTGCATGCATTCGTTTATTTTCATCCCGAATCATTTGCAAGTACCTGTTTATTTTTTCTTTATCTTCAATTACTTTAGGATTTTTTATGGCATCAAGCGCTAGATTTATTGTAGCAATTGGTGTTTTAAATTCGTGAGTCATATTGTTAATAAAATCAGTTTTAATTTCTGAAATCTGCCTCTGACGTATTAATTGGTTTAATGCACTAGAATAAGCAATAATAATGATTAGTGTAAAAATGATTGACAATAAAGTAATTCCTACTAATTCAGAGAACAGAAATTTTTGTTTATGAGGAAAACTAACTAATAATTCATATTTACTTTTACCCTCGTTATCTGTAAATACATGAATTGAATAAGTAGCGTTTTTATCAAACTTAAAATTATCCGATTTTACTTTAGTTGCCAATCCGTTACTATAAATTGCAAATTCAAAGGGAGTTTTTACTTCGTACTCTTTCAACTCCATTTCTAGTAATTCATGAAGTTTTTCTTTTGAAACTCTATCTTTTAAAGGTTTTGCAGCAGCAATATCTTTAAAAAATATTTCAAATTGTGCATTTTCAAGAATTTCTAACTTTCCTGTCTTTCTAATTTTAATGTCTGGAAGTGTTTTTTGTTGAACGCTTGTTTGATCAATGTCGTTATTATTGTATACTTCTGTGACTCTTTTAGAGGTAAAGTTTTTTAGTTTTTTTAAACTGTCAGTTTTTTTATCAAAGAACGAGGAAGAAATACTAAAATCTTCTGATACAATATTATTTGAATAAATTATTGTTTCGTTAGTTCGTGAATCTCTTTGATAGTATCCAAATTCTAGAAAATCACTTTTTTCAGGTTCTTTTCCTATACTATCTTTTAATTTTTTATACTTATCAATAAAACTGTACGCTTCTTCTTTTTGAATTTTATCAGCAACGTTTCCAATTACTTGAGTAATATGATACCTAAACTGTTCATCATTATTTTTAAATGAAGTATTAAACCAGTATACCTGAACAAGAATTATTCCTATTAAGGATAAACTCATCAAAACTACAAGTAAACGAAAAAACAATTTATTCATCGACACAAATTTAAGCAATTTAACATTTATACTGTGATTGTATTAACCAAAGATTAACAAATGTTAATAATATTATTGAATTGTAATTTTTTTAAGAATTTTATTAACTTGACGCTTTGCTTCTTCTAGAGTATTATTTTCAACAATGAAGTCACTTTTTTTGATTAAATCTTCATCTGATAATTGATTTTTAATTCTATTAAGCACCTCTTCTCTTGAAACTGAATCTCTTATCATAACCCTATTAATTCTTGTTTCTATTGGAGCAATTACTGAAATAACAGCATCACATTGCTTATAACTCCCACTTTCAAATAATATTGCTGTTTCATATACAATAAAATCAAAATTTGAGTGATGCAAAACCCAATTTTTAAAATGTTTTTTTACAGCAGGATGAATTATCTCGTTCAGCTGCTTTAATTTATTGGTATCATTAAAAACAATTTGAGAGACTTTTACCCTATCTAGTTTTTCATTATTAAAAACTTCATCTCCGAAAACTGTTCGAATTGATTGAAGAATATCTGGTGATTCTGTAATTTTTCTAGCTTCATCATCAGCAATATATACAGGAATTCCTTTCTCAGCAAAATATTTGGCAATGGTTGTTTTTCCGCTTCCAATGCCTCCCGTTAATCCTATAATTTTTGTCATGATTTAAAGAATAATTCAGGAAATGCTTTTTGAGGATTTTGTTTTAATACTATTATTTTGAAATAGGAATTAATGAATCCCAAACCATAGCCAAAAAACTGTTTCCAAACTGCAATAACAGATAAGTAACCTATTTTTATGCTCTTATTTTGATAGCTGGAAACTACAAAAATCATTAAAAAATAGAAAACATAACACTTAAATAGTGTGTCATGTAAAAGTATCAATAAGAAAATTGAAATACCAAAACCAATACTAAAAACCGATGGAAAAAAATAAGTAAGCTTATTGTATTGAGGATACCTACTATTTAAAATAGGCCTTGCTTTTCCGAATTTATTTACCTGAATTGAAAACTTATTCCAATCGATTCTTCGTTTATGATACACAAAAGCGTTAGGAAATAATTTGGTTTCAAATCCTAAATTCCATAATCGAATAGTTAAATCGGGATCTTCACCGGGATGAATGTTTCCAAAACCACCTGAAACTTCAAAAGCCTTTTTAGACAATCCCATATTGAAACTTCTGGGTTGGAATTTATCTATTTTCTCAGATCCTCCTCGAATTCCGCCTGTGGTTAAAAAAGAAGTCATGGCAAAATTTATGGCTTTCTGTACATCTGAAAAAGAATCTAACGCTTTATCCGGTCCGCCGAAGCAATCTACATAATTGTTTTGTAAGCTTTTGGCAACTTCAGACAAATAGTGTTTTGGTATAATACAATCAGAATCGAAAATAATAAAATAATCACCTTTGGCTTTGTGCATTCCAAAATTTCTAGAATCTCCTGGCCCTGAATTTTCTTTGAAATAGTAGGAAATATTTAGTTTATTTTGATAATTATCAACAATATTCTTACACGTTATTGTAGAGCCGTCTTCAATAATTACTACTTCAAAACCAGCACTATAATCTGATAACGATACACTTTCTAAAAGCTCATCTACTTCATCGGGTCTATTATAAACTGGAATAATTAATGAAAAAAACATGTTTCAAATTTTTTAACAAATATAAACTTTATAGAAAACAAAAACCATCTAAATGATGGCTTTTAAGTTGAAATTAATTTGAATTTACTCTTTAAAATGATCTAGAATTTCCTGACTAACACCCATATTAGAAAATCCTCCATCGTTATACAAATTCTGTAACGTTACTTTCTTAGTTAAATCTGAAAACAAAGTAACAGTATAATTAGCACAATCTAAAGCAGTTGCATTACCTAAAGGCGACATTCTATCAGAATAGGCTATAAAATCATCAAAGCCTTTTACTCCGTTTCCTGCCTTAGTGGCTGTTGGCGATTGTGAAATGGTGTTGACTCTTACCTTCTTATTTTTACCAAAAAAATAGCCAAAACTTCTCGCAATAGATTCTAAATAGGCTTTATTGTCAGCCATATCATTATAGTCTGGAAAAACGCGTTGTGCCGCCATGTAAGACAACGCAACGATGCTCCCCCACTCGTTCATAGCTTCTTTTTTGTATAATACTTGTAGTACTTTATGAAATGAAAGCGCTGATACGTTCCAGCCTTTTTCTGTAAATTCGTAATTTTCATTGGTGTAATGAATGCCTTTTCGAACATTTACTGACATCCCTATTGAATGAAGCACAAAATCAATTTTACCGCCTAAAATTTTCATTGCTTCATCGACTAGAAGTTCTAAATCGGCTACCGAAGTGGCGTCTGCTGGAATAATTTGAGCATGGGTTTTTAACGCTAATTTGTCAATTGTACCCATTCTTATAGATGCTGGTGCATTTGTCAATACAAAAGTACCGCCTTCTTCATGTACACGCTCTGCCGTTTTCCAAGCAATTGAATTTTCATCTAAAGCTCCAAAAATAATTCCTCGTTTTCCTTTTAATAAATTGTACATATTCTAAAATTATAAATAAATTTCTATTTGTTTTTAATAAAAAACATCTAAACCCTTTACTACAAAAGTAAAGAAATTTAGATGTTACTTCTTTGTGTAAACAATTATTTAATACTATCTACATTTACCATTTCATTGGTGTCTGCTAGATAATCTACTCCTTCAAATCCAAATCCAAATAGGTTATAAAAATCTTTTCTGTACCCTTCTAAATCACCTATTTCTAATAAATTATCGGTTGTGGCAATTGCCCATAATCTAGAAACTTCATTTTGAACTTCGGCATCCAATTCCCAATCGTCTATTCTAATTCTTCCTTTTTCATCTACAGGAACAGTTGACCCAGTAAACAATCGTTGTTGGTACAACCTTTGAATTTGTTCAATACACCCTTCATGAGTTCCTTTAGCTTTCATAATTTTATATAATAATGAAATATACAAGGGAATTACAGGTATTGCTGAACTTGCTTGGGTAACCAAAGCTTTATTAACAGAAACGAATGCATTTCCGTTAATACTTTTAAGACTGTCTTTAATAGAAAAAGCGGTAGCTTCAAGATGGTCTTTTGCACGACCAATGGTTCCGTTTCTATATACAGCTTCTGTTAATGAAGAACCGATATAAGAATAAGCAACTGTCGTTGATCCTTCAGCTAATAAATTATTTTGTTTTAAAGCATCAATCCACATTGACCAATCCTCACCTCCCATAACTACAACTGTATTTTCGATATCGTAGCCACTGCAAGGCTCTATTGTAATTTCAGATACTTTTCCTGAATGAAAATCTACTGTATTATTGGTAAACGTTTGCCCTATTGGTTTTAAAACCGAACGATGCAAAACTCCAGTAGTTGGATGCAAACGAACAGGTGATGCGAGACTATAAATTACTAAATCTATTTGACCTAAATCAGCTTTTATAAGATCAATAGTTTGTTGTTTGATTTCGTTAGAAAATGCATCCCCGTTTATACTTTTTGCATACAAACCGGCGTTTGCTGCTTCTTTTTCGAAAGCTGCAGAATTGTACCATCCTGGAGAGGCCGTTTTTCCTTCCGTTGGTGGTTTTTCAAAAAACACTCCAATTGTTGCTGCATCAGAACCAAATGCACTTGCAATTCTAGAAGCCAGTCCAAATCCTGTTGAAGCACCAATTACCAATACTCGTTTTGCGCCATCAATTTTACCTTTGGATTGTATATATTCGATTTGATTTTTAACGCTTTGTTCGCATCCCTTTGGGTGGGCTGTCAAACATATAAATCCTCTCATTCTTGGTTCAATAATCATATTTTAAATATTAATGTGTTGTTCTAAAATTTAAATTTTGAAATAATTTATTAAAGCGTAAATATAGCAGATATTTTTAATCTAGCAACGCTTTTGCATGATTCAAAGCTGAATCTGAAACAACGGTTCCTGACAGCATTTGAGCAATTTCTATAATTCGTTCCTCGTTAGTTAACAATTTCAATTCCGATTGTGTTATCTCGTGAATAATGGTTTTAAACACCTTGAAATGATTATTTCCCTTAGCTGCGATTTGTGGCAAATGGGTAATGGCAAAAACTTGCATGCTTTTACTCATTTCTTTCATAATATCGCCCATTTTGATGGCTATTTCTCCAGAAACTCCAGTATCAATTTCGTCAAAAATGATGGTTGGTAATTTAGAATACTGAGCTAGTATTGCTTTTACAGCGAGCATAATTCTTGATAACTCACCTCCAGAGGCTACTTTTTTAAGCAACCCAAAATCTGAACCTTTGTTTGCAGAAAATAAAAATTGCAATTCATCTTTCCCGTTTTGAAAATAATTTAATGTTGTATTGATTTCTATATTAAAACGAACATTTGGCATGCCTAAAAGTTCGAGAATTGCAATCAATTTTTGAGTTAAAGTTGGTATTGCTTTCTCCCTATTAGAATGAATTAAATTTGAAATGCTATCTAACGCTATGACTGACTGTTGAATTTCTTTTTCTAAAATAGTAATTTGATTTTCTAAAGCACTTACTGCAACTACTTTAGTATCTAAATCGTTTTGAATTTGCAATAATTCTTGAATACTTAAAACCTGATGTTTTTTTTGAAGACTATAAATTAATTGTAACTTTTGAGTCACTATTACTAATTGTTCTGGATCGTTAATAAGACTATCAACCACTTGATTTAACTCATTTGCGACATCATCTAATTCGATTATAACGCTATTTACTCTATCAAATAATGATTGATATTCGGCAGAAAAACTAGTTGTTTTTTGTAAAGAATTTTTAATTTCTTTTAAATTCTGCAACACACCAAACTGCTCATCAGATGCTATACTCAGTGCTTTTTCGACATTTTCTTTTATTGCTTCAACATTAGATAATTTTTCTAAAATCAATTCTAACTCTTCTTGATTACTTGACTCTAATTTGGCTTGAAGCAACTCTTCTAATAAAAATGAATTATAGTCCTGTTCCTTTAAAGCCAATTGCATTTGATTATTTAAATCTAATAAATCGGATTTTTGTTTCTTAAACGACCTTAATGAAGTAGTATACTTCTCTAGTAATTCCTGATTATTTGCTATAGCATCTATAATTTGAAATTGAAAATCTTCATCAGATAATTCTTGCGTTTGATGTTGAGAATGAATATCAATTAAATACAAACTCAAATCTTGTAATTCCTGAAGATTTACCGGAGTATCATTTATAAAAGCTCTTGATTTACCTGAAGGCAAAATCTCTCTTCTAATAATGGTTTCGGCTTCATAATCTAAATCATTTGCTGTAAAAAAAGGCTGCAAATTGTAGTCTGAAATTTGAAAATGAGCTTCAATAACACATTTTTCACTTTTATTTTTAAGTGACGATAAATCGGCTCTTTTTCCTAAAACTAATCCCAAAGCACCTAAAAGTATGGACTTTCCAGCACCAGTTTCTCCAGTAATTATTGATAAGCCTTTAGAAAAATCTATTGATAATTTTTCAATCAAGGCATAATTTTCGATAGAAAGTGATGTTATCATTTAGAGCTGAAATACAGTAATTTTATTTTTAATAACCATTTTATTTATCTAATTTCAGCCCACTTAGCAGCATTTAATGGAGAAACCCGATTTAAATTAGCAACTAAATCATCTACTGGAATATTTGGTCCGCCAGAAAAAATAGAAACTATTTCATCCGATTTTGAATCAAAAAACACTCGAGATAAAAAGGAATTCGGACGAATCGAATTTATTTTAGAGAATAACTCTACAGCCGATTTTATTTTTGTTTTCGCTCCTTTTAAATCTGTACTCATTGTATCTAATCCTGAAAAATGATATTGAAGCATTGCTTCTCTAAAAATACTAAAAGTATTTGACATGATGTCATTTAAAAGATGAAATCTATTTTGATTGCTATCGCCTTGCGACCAACCTTTATAACCGCCGTTTTGAGCCACAGAAGTAATTTCTTGTGCAGTTTCAAAACTAGATGTTCCACCGTTTAATGCAAAAGTATCAGCATCAATACCAATTATCATGTAACAGTAATATGCAATTACTGATAATAAATTAGAATCGAAATTGGCTGGGTTAAAAATTAAATTTTGAAATTCAGTATAAGTAAAACTAAAATCTTTATCGTTATAATTAAATACTGGCGAGGAATACGTTGAATTATATACAGCACGTGAAGATTGCACTTGTAAAGTTGTTGTAAATTTATCAACATCATACGAAGTCACATTTATAACCATCGAACAATTTATTCTTTCGTTAGGTTTGTATTCTTTTCCAGTCCAATTGGTTTTATTGATAAAATCAGACAATGCTTTTTCTAGAGTGCCAAATATTTGATTATTGGTTCGAGTAACTTGGTCAAAATTTACTTTTACAACACAATTAAGCTCTTGAGCATTTGCAAAAGGCATTGAAAACAAAAAAAGAAAAAGAAAAACTCTAGTCATAATGCGCAATAATTTTATTTAGTATATCATTAGCAACGGCTTCTTTCGATTTTAATTGCATAGACTCCACATTAAAAAAGGAATCAATAAAAGTAACTTTATTGGTAGATTTTCCAAATCCAGCACCTTCATCTTGCAATGAATTTAAAACTATCAAATCTAAGTTTTTTTTCTGAATTTTTAACTTTGCATTTTCAATTTCATTTTCGGTCTCTAAAGCAAACCCAATTAAAAATTGCTTATTTTTAATTTTTCCTAAAGATTCTAAAATATCTTTTGTTTTTTCTAATTCGATAGTAAAATTGGCATCCGATTTTTTAATTTTCTGATTAGAGACAATTTTAGGTCTATAATCAGCAACCGCTGCTGCTGCTATGGCTACATCAACATCATTAAAATAAAGATGACAGGCATCATACATTTGTTGGGCTGAGACTACCGAAACTATTATTACTTTAGAATCATCCAATTTTTGATGAGTAGGTCCAGTTACTAAAACAACTTCAGCTCCTAAATTCGCTGCACTTTTTGCAATATCAAACCCCATTTTTCCTGAAGAATGATTTCCTATAAAACGCACAGGATCAATTGCTTCGTATGTAGGACCAGCAGTAATGAGTATTTTTTTTCCTTTTAAGGGAAGTTTGCTCTCTAAATCGGCTTCAAGAAATGCAATAATATTCTCAGGTTCTGCCATACGACCTTCGCCAGAAAGACCACTAGCAAGTTCTCCATTTTCAGCAGGAATAATAGTATTTCCAAAATTTTTTAAAGCCTGAAAACTTGCGACAGTTGATGGATGTTTGTACATATCTAAATCCATTGCCGGAGCAAAATAAACAGGGCATTTGGCTGATAAATAAGTTGCAATTAACAAATTATCGCAATTGCCATTTACCATTTTAGAAAGTGTATTGGCAGTAGCAGGAGCAATTACCATAATATCTCCCCAAAGTGCTAATTCAACATGATTGTTCCAAAAATTATCACTTTTAGACTGTTGAGTACTGTTCCCAGAGTCATTATCTTCACTATAAAAAGTAGAATATACAGGATTTTTAGAAAGCGTAGATAAAGTGAGTGGAGTTACAAAATCCTTAGAAGCAGGTGTCATTATCACTTGGACATGCGCACCTGCTTGTATAAATAATCGTACTAATGTTGCTGTTTTGTAAGCGGCAATACCACCAGAAATTCCTAGTATTACTTTTTTACCGCTTAAAACTGACATTATACTATTTGTTATTATTAGTATCTCTGTAATAAATTTTACCGTCTAACCATTCTTGAACAGCTAGGGCATGAGATTTAGGTAATTTTTCGTAGAATTTTGAAACTTCAATTTGTTCCTTGTTTTCAAAAACTTCTTCCAAACTATCATTATATGTAGCAAATTCTTCCAACTTTTCTGTTAGTTCTTTTTTAATTTCAGAATTAATTTGGTTTGCTCTTTTAGCCATAATCGTTATCGCTTCATATACGTTACCAGTAGGCTCTTCAATAACACTTTTATTGTAAGTGATTGTGTTTACTGGAGCATTCGTCTTTTTTAAATCCATGACTTTAATTATTTAGAAAATTGTTGTAAATCTTTTTCAATCTTGGCTAACATTTCGTCAGCTTTTTCTCGGTATTCTTTATTCTCGGTATTTTTAATTAGGTTACCATAGGCAACTTTCGCATTTATCAATCGGTCTTGCATTTTCGAAACTACGCTGTTTATTGCTAAACGATAGGCAGAATCTAACCTAAAAAACAAGGCTTCTTCTTTGTACTTTGTTCCTGGATAATCTGAAATAAAGTTATCTAGTGCCACAATTGCCGATTTATAATCTGAAATTGTATTGTATTCTTTAGCATTCTCGTATACTTTCTTCTCGATTTTATCCGTTAATATTTTTAAATCTGCATTAGCTTCAGTAACAAACTCAGAATTTGGATAAACATCAATAAATTCTTGTAATTTATTAATTGCTTTAAAAGTATCTGCTTGATCTAAACTATATACTGGGGATAATTTTGAATAACTTTTAGCTCCTAAAAAAGACGCTTCTTCTACTTTCTCACTTTTTGGATAGCTTGAGGCAAAACTTTCAAATTGATATCCTGCTAAATAATATTGCTTGGTTCTATAATAAGACTGAGCAAACATATAAAACATTTTTTCAGCTTGAGGCTTTCCTCTATAGGCTGGGGCAATTTCCTCAAAAATACGTATCGCTTTTTCAAATTTTCCTAAATCGTATAACTTAGAAGCCATTTCATATTTTACTCCAACATCTTCAGATTTTAATGCTTTTTGATATTCGCTACACGAGCAAAAAAAGCTCACAAGAAGGATATAACATAAAATTTTCTTCATTTTTAATGGCAATATGCTAATGATTTAAAACAATATTGGTATTATAAAACCAACTGCAAATTTAGTTTTTATTTTAATGAATACAAATATTTATTTTATTAAAAAAAACATAATTAAAGTTGGAAGAAATACCAATTGTGAAAGGATATTTAATTTTCACTTGGATAAAGCTTTTTTTGATTTTTTATCAGGACTTTTTTAAACTATAAACTGAATGAATTAAAATAAAAATCGCACACAATATTTAGTTTTTCAAACAATACTAAATTAATTTAATACATTTGAATTCTTTAATATTTACGCTATCAAACAAGATAAAAAATTAAAATTTATTTAAAAATGAAACATAAAATAAATAAGTCACTATTATTGCTACTTTTTATTTTTTTATTAAGTTTTAATGTTTTTTCTCAAATCTCATTCGAGAAGGGTTATTTTATAACTAATACAGAACAAAGAATTGAGTGTTTAATAAAAAATCTCGATTGGAGAAGCAATCCAACAAATTTTGAATATAAATTATCCGACAATGATGAAATTATCAATAATAACATAAAATCAGTAAAAGAATTTGGTATTTATAACAATTTAAAATATATAAGTTATAATGTAAAAATTGATAAATCAAATGAAAATATTAATAATCTTAACTATGAAAGAAATCCAGTTTATAATGAAGAATTACTTTTTTTAAAAGTTTTGGTTGAAGGTAAATCTAATTTATATTTTTATGAAAATGGAAACCTTCAAAAATTCTTTTATAATATTGACAACTCTACTATAAAGCAGTTATTTTATAAAAAATACCTAACTACTGACAATAATATAGGGAAAAACAGTTTATTTAAACAGCAATTAAATAACGATTTAAAATGTCAAACTATAGATTTGAATAAAATTGAAAATTTAGAGTATAAAAAAAACAGCTTAATCAATTTTTTTAATGAGTACAATACATGTTCCAATTCTGATGTAAAAAATTATGATAGGAAAGTAAAAAAAGATTTATTCAATTTAACAATTAGAGCACATGTAAATAACTCTTCTTTATCAATTGAGAAATCTATTTCTGAGCGTAATGTTGATTTCGGAAACAGATTAGGCATTGGTTTGGGAATAGAAGCAGAATTTATTCTTCCTTATAATAAAAACAAATGGGCTGTTGTGATCGAGCCTATATATAGAAGCTTTAATTCTGAAAAAACCTCTGATGTTTCCTTTGTTTCTGGAGGCAAGCTAAAATCAATTATTAATTATAGTTCTATTGAAGTACCTTTAAGCGTTAGACATTATCTTTTTTTAAAAAATGGTTCTAAAATTTTTATCAATGCTTCGTACATCTTTGATTTTAGTACAAATTCTTCAATAGAATTTAATAGATTGGATAACTCTAGTTATGATTCTCTAAAAATTAACGCTCGAAACAATTTAGCTTTTGGTTTAGGATATAAATTTAAAGAAAGATACAGCATTGAAATGAGAGTCCAATCTAATAGAAATATTTTAGGAGATTATGCCTATTGGAAAGCAAACTATAATACATCATCAATAATTTTTGGATATTCTTTGTTCTAATTTAATCAATTAAAAATAGTTTTTTCTGATATTAAGTTGGTATTAAATTTAAGTATATTTGGATTATAGATATTTTATTAATTTTATTTTAACATGTATTTATTATGTTAATTTAATCAAATAAATTGATTTTATTTATTCTCTTTTCTTCTTTATGTAATCTACTTGCTAAATTTTCATCGACATTTACTAATGGCAATCTCACTGTGTTTTCCGACAATCCTAGTGATTTAAAAATTTCTTTTATTCCTGCAGGATTTCCTTGTTCAAAAATCATATCGATACTATCTAATAAAAGATAATGCAGCTCATAAGACTCTTTAACTTTATTTTGCAAGGCTAGTCTTACCATATCAGATGTTTGTTTTGGAAAACCCTCCCCTATAACTGATATGACTCCGCTTCCTCCTGCAAAAATAATAGGCAAGGTTACCATATCGTCACCAGAAATAACCAAGAAATCTTTTGGTTTGTGTTGAATTAATTTCATAGCTTGAACTAAATCACCTGCTGCCTCTTTAATAGCAACAATATTTTTAAAATCAGTAGCTAAACGAATCACTGTCGATGGCAATATATTGCTCGCTGTTCTTCCAGGCACATTATACAAAATAACAGGAATAGATGACGCTTGAGCAATCGATTTGAAATGCTGGTATATTCCTTCTTGAGTAGGTTTGTTATAATAAGGAGAAACCGATAGGATGGCCACAAATGGAGATAAATCTCTGGTTTTTAATTCTGTAACAACCTGATGTGTATCATTTCCTCCAACCCCAAGTACTAATGGCAACCTACCGTTATTAGCATCAATAATAGTTTTTATAACTACTTCTTTTTCCTGGTCATCAAGAGTAGCATTTTCGGCAGTAGTCCCTAAAATTACAAGATAATCAATTCCGTTATCGATTTGATATTGAACGATTCTTTTTAGAGCTTCAACATCTACCGAAAAATCTTTTTTAAATGGTGTAACTAGTGCAACTCCAGTTCCTATTAATGATTGCATATTATATTTTGTTTAATATTTTTAGATATTTAAATAATTCGTCTATAAATACCTTATAGTTTTCAGCATTTGTTTGAATCATAAAATGATTCAGTTTTTTATCAATTGAAGCAAATCCTACTTTAAAACTCGCTTTTGATTGATTGGAAACTAAAAGCAGTGCAGATTTTTCAGTATCGTAATAATTAATTAATAAATCGAATTTTCTTGCAACAAATTCTTTTACTTCTGATTTTTCGAAAGTTGCCGTCCAACTTAAATCTTTATGACTAAATGTTGGATAATCAAAAACCTCGTTCTTCTTTATTTTATCTTTAAAAACCAGTATCTGAATATTACTTTCAAGAATTCTATTCTCAACTAATTCGTGAACTAATGCTTCCTTCTCGTAAAAATAGGTCTCGTCAAATACAATTCCAACCGTTTTTATAGTAGTATCAGAAGAAATATTCTTTACATTTGATAATGTATTTTTAACTATCTTTTTGGTAAAAAAATTCTTTAAGTAATTTAAAAACATAGTATTTTTACTTGGGCTACAAAATTAATTAAATAAGTTGCACTTTAGATGACAAAACTAAAAAACTACAATGCATTATTCCAACATTTTGTTATATTCTTAACATTATTATTTTTTATAGGTTGTGCACAATCAAAAATGTTTGTCACAAAAATTGAGGGTAAAGAAATTGGCATTACTGATAAAAATAAGGAAATACCTTCAATTGAAGAATTCATAAAACCTTATCGAGAAAATATAGACAAAGATTTGAATACAATTTTAGCCTATGCTCCTCAAACTATCGATAAAACTGGAGAGTGGCAAACAACAATTGGAAATTTACTTGCCGATGTTACGCTACAAAGAAGCAATTTGATTTTTAGTTCTAGAGAAAAAAAAGATATTGATATTTGTTTGTTGAATCATGGAGGAATACGCTCAATAATTTCTAAAGGTAATGTAACTGCTAGAACAGCTTATGAAATTATGCCTTTTGAAAACAGTGCAATTATTGTTGCTTTAAAAAGTGATCAAATTATTGAAATTGCCAATTATATAATCTCAGAAAAGAAACCTCATCCTTTGTCAGGATTAAACTTTACTATTGGAAAAGATAAAATGGCAAAAAACATATTGGTACATGGCAAACCATTAGAAAATGAAAGAATGTATTATGTTGTAACTTCTGATTATTTAGCAAATGGAGGTGATAATATGACTTTTTTTAAGAAAGGAATCGCTAGCTATACTATAGATTATAAACTTAGAAATGTATTAATTGATTACTTTAAAGAAGTAGATACCATTCCAATTATTACTGATAAAAGAATTAATATTGAATAAAAAGAAAAGAGGTTGCTTTGTGCTTCGCATTGACATATGAAAAGAAGAGATTTTATACAGAAAACAGCAGCTAGTTCTACACTTTTAGGATTAGGATTATCGTTGAGTAGTTTCGAAAATGTAAAATCGAGACATCTCACTGTACTTCATACCAATGATGTTCATAGTTACATTGATCCGTTTCCGGTAACACACCCTAAAAATCCAAATATGGGAGGAGTATCAAGAAGAGCAGCATTGATAGAAAGTATTCGTAAAGAAAACCCCAATGTTTTATTGCTAGATGCCGGTGATATTTTTCAAGGCACACCATATTTTAATTATTACGGTGGCGAATTAGAGTTGAAGCTCATGAGCATGATGAATTATGATTTGGCAACATTAGGTAATCACGATTTCGATAACGGAATTGATGGATTTTATTCTCAAATGCATCATGCAAATTTCGATTTTGTTTCGGCCAATTATAATTTTGAAAATACTATTTTGAATGGAAAGGTGAATCCTTATAAAATTATTCATAAAAACGGAATAAAAATAGGTGTTTTTGGCCTAGGAATAGAACTAGAGGGATTAGTAGATAAAAAGAACTACAAAGAAACGGTCTATCTAAATCCCATAGAAATTGCTCAAGATATGAGTCGAATTTTGAAACAGGAAAAAAAATGTGATTTAGTGATATGCTTGTCACATATTGGGTATCAATATAAAAATGACCCCGATAAAATTTGTGATGTAAAATTAGCCACTCTTACCAAAGATATTGATTTAATTATTGGAGGACACACACACACTTTTTTAGATAAACCAACCGTTTTAAAAAATGCTGAAGGTAAAGATGTTTTAGTAAATCAAGTAGGATGTTATGGGATTAACCTAGGTAGAATTGATTTTTATTTTGATAATGATACTTCTTTAATTTCTAAAGGTAAATCAATAATTGTTTAACTAAGATGTTTTTAGAAGTATTTTGTAAATCAATAAACTACTATTCTTTCTCCCATTTCCCAATGGCTGATGTAGCTAATGCGTTTCCTAATACATTTGTTGCGCTTCTAAACATGTCACAAAAATGATCTATTGGTAAAATTAAGGCTATGCCTTCTACTGGAATTTTAAACATCCCGCAAGTGGCTGCGACAATTACTAAACTAGCTCTAGGAACACCTGCAATACCTTTACTTGTAAGCATTAAAACAAACAACATCGTTAATTGAGTAGGTAAATCTAAAGGAATATCATAGGCTTGTGCAATAAAAATACTTGCAAAAGTCATGTACATCATACTACCATCTAAATTAAAAGAATAGCCTAAAGGCAACATAAAGGATACAATTTTATCTTTAACTCCAAAACGTTCCAACTCTTCGGTAAGTTTAGGGAAAACGGCTTCAGAACTTGTAGTACCGAATGCTATAATTAAAGGACTAATAATATGTTTTAAAAGTGTAATCATTCGTTTGCCTAGAAGAACAAATCCAATAGCTAAAAGAAAAAACCATAGCGACGTTATCCCAACTAAAAAAGAACCAAAAAACTTGGCATAGGTCAATAGTAAATCATTCAAATCTCGAATGGCAAAAACCCCAGCAATAGCTCCAAAAACACCCATCGGAGCAAACTTCATCACATAATTAACCATTTTTAAAATAATATGTGATGTTTTGTCTAGAGCATTAATTACAGGTTTAGTATACTCCCCTATTGATGCTGCGGCCAATCCAAAAAATATAGAGAAAATTACAATTTGCAAAATCTCATTCATAGCCATAGCTTCTATAATACTCTTTGGAATGATATGTTCTACAAAGTTTTGAGCAGAAAAATTTTGTGTTTTCTCAGTTACTTCGGCAGCAGTTGATAAATCTATTGTATTTAATTGAAGTCCAACACCTGGCTGTAAAACATTTACCCAAAACATTCCTATTAACAACGAAATAAATGAAGCTGAAAAGAACCAAGCCATTGCTTTTCCACCTATTCTTCCTACGGTTTTAATATCGCCTAATTTTGCTATTCCGACCACTAAAGTTGTAAAGACCAGCGGAGCAATTATCATTTGCACCAATCGAATAAAAATAGTAGCCAATATTTTTATTTTATCGCTAAATGCCTTAGCAGTAGCTACATCATAATTTTTGAATACCAATATCCCTAAAGCTGCTCCAAAAAGCATAGCAATAAGTATTTGAACCGTTAAATTGGAGAAATACGATTGCTTTTTGGTTTCTATTGTTGTCATAAATAGTTTAGATTGTTTGAAAAAACTTAAAACTAAGGTAGAGCATTATTAGTAATAATAAATTGACTTCTGTTTACAAATACGTCTTATTTATCAAATAAAAATCAGCTAAAACTAGGGCTGCCATAGCTTCAACAATAGGCACAGCACGTGGTACTACACACGGATCATGACGTCCTTTTCCGGTAAGCTCAACAATGTTTCCTTGATTGTCTAAAACTTCTTGTTTCTGAATTAAAGTAGCCACTGGCTTGAATGCCACTCGGAAATAAATATCCATTCCGTTGCTGATTCCACCTTGAATTCCACCAGATAAGTTAGTTCTTGTAGTCCCGTCAGGGTTGTATAAATCATTGTGTTCGCTTCCTTTCATTCTAGCTCCACAAAATCCGCTTCCGTATTCAAAACCTTTCACAGCATTTATAGAAAGCATGGCTTTACCTAATTCGGCATGTAATTTATCAAAAACGGGCTCACCTAAACCAATTGGAACGTTTTGTATTACACATGTAATGGTTCCGCCAACGGTATCGCCTTGTTTGCGAATGTCACGAATGTGTTCCTCCATTTTTGCAGCTGCCTCTTCGTCAGGACAACGCACAGGGTTGCTTTCTATTTTAGAAAAATCCAATTCTTGATAGGGTTTATCAATAAAAATTTCGCCAACAGACGAAACAAAAGCATTGATTTTAATGTCTTTTAAAACTTGTTTGGCAATAGCACCCGCTACTACTCTACTAGCGGTTTCACGAGCTGAACTTCTACCGCCACCCCGATAATCGCGTATGCCGTATTTTTTTTCATACACATAATCGGCATGACTAGGTCTATACGTATCTTTTATATGCGAATAATCATCCGATTTTTGATTCGTATTCGGAATTATGAAACCCATTGGAGTTCCTGTAGTTTTGCCTTCAAAAATTCCTGAAAGAAATTGAACCTCATCTTCTTCTTTTCGTTGTGTAACAATTGCTGACTGTCCCGGTTTTCTTCGAGACATTTCGTATTGAATATTTTCTAAATCGAGAACGATTCCCGCCGGGCATCCATCAATAATTCCACCTAAAGCTTCACCATGTGATTCCCCAAAAGTGGAAAGTTTAAAAAGTGTTCCGTAACTATTTCCTGCCATTATAATTTAATTTTAAACAAAAGTACCATTTTAGTTTTAGGTTTAAAAGCATAAAATTAAATCTTATAAATAAAAATAAACACTTCAGTCACTTTTTGAACTATTTATTAATGTTTAGTTTATTCCTTGTTAATATACATTGTATTAATTTGTAAAACTTCAAATCATTTACATTGAAAAAGCGAAAAATAGAATTAGTTGTACTCTCTGACATTCATTTGGGTACTTTTGGATGCCATGCTAAAGAATTAGTTAACTATTTATCTTCTATAAAACCAAAAATTTTAGTACTTAATGGAGATATTATTGACATTTGGCAATTTAGAAAATCATATTTCCCATCGACTCATTTAAAAGTAATTCAAAAGATTATAAATCTGGCTTCAAAAGGCACAAAAGTATATTACATCACTGGTAATCATGATGAAATGCTTCGCAAATTTAGCGATCTTACTATGGGGAATATTTCCCTAGTAGACAAAGTCGTTTTAGAATTAGGAGATAAAAAAGCATGGATTTTTCATGGAGATGTTTTTGATGCCTCCGTACAACATTCAAAATGGATAGCAAAATTAGGTGGTGTTGGATACGATTACCTGATTTTAACAAATCGATTAGTAAATTGGTTATTGTTCAAAATAGGAACAGAGCCGTATTCATTTTCTAAAAAAATAAAATCTAGTGTCAAGAAAGCCGTAAAACATATTTCTGATTTTGAGCAAACTGCTACAGAACTTGGAATAGAAAAAAAATATGACTATGTTATTTGTGGTCATATTCATGAACCTAAAATTATAAAGAAAGAAAATAAAAATGGCTCAATTATGTATTTGAATTCAGGCGATTGGGTAGAAAACT
The DNA here is from genome assembly GCF_042677265.1 of Flavobacterium myungsuense. Classification (NCBI taxonomy): domain Bacteria; kingdom Pseudomonadati; phylum Bacteroidota; class Flavobacteriia; order Flavobacteriales; family Flavobacteriaceae; genus Flavobacterium; species Flavobacterium myungsuense. The sequence goes on from NZ_JBHTIZ010000046.1 coordinate 66,545, forward strand.
TAACTGCATTAGAATACAATTATAAACGTTGGAAATTGTATCGTTACAAAGACACTAACTATACCGAAGATGAAGATTTATTTGAAATGGAAGATATGATTAGCAGTCAATTAATTGCTTCGCTTATTTTTACTGAAAAAAAATAATTGTTTAAATACTCATATGCTTTTTGAAACAAATTTTATTATAAGATTGTATATTTGCAATAACAAATACATTTATTATATGAAAAAACTTATTTTATCTGCTTTTATGCTTATTGGATTAGCATTTAGCTCACAAGCACAAGACATTTCAAAAAATGCTTTAGGACTTAGATTAGGGGATAACAATGGATTTGGTGGAGAAATATCTTATCAAAGAGGACTATCTGATGAAAATCGACTTGAACTTGATTTAGGTTGGAGAAATAGCAAAAGTATAGATGCCTTTAAATTAACTGGAATCTATCAATGGGTTTGGGAAATAGACAATGGTTTTAATTGGTATGCAGGAGTTGGTGGTGGATTAGGAAGTTGGAGTGCCAATAATGATAATAATGGTTCTTTTGTTTATATTGCAGGAGACATTGGAATTGAATATAATTTTGATGAAATGCCAATTCAACTTTCGTTAGATGCAAGACCTGAATTTGGATCTGGGGACTATTTTGATAATGATAACTTCTTAGATATTGCTTTAGGAATTAGATATAAATTCGATTAATAATTTATTTTTTTTAATTAAAATCCTGTTTTTTTAATAGAAACAGGATTTTTTGTTTATAGATTGTATATTTGTAAAAAAATAAAATTATTTTTTATGAAAAAATTCATATATATACTAATTCTTACCGTCTCGTTTTCATTTTTATCTCTAGCCCAAGAAATTGCAACAAATGCAATTGGAGTTCGAATAGGGAGTTACAATAGCTTTTTAGGGGAATTGTCTTATCAGAGAGGGCTTTCAGATAGTGATAGACTTGAGTTTAATTTAGGTTTAAAAAGAAGTAATAAAGATATTGACTCCTATAAATTTACAACTCTTTATCAATGGGTTTGGTATATAGATGACCGATTTTATTGGTACGCAGGTGCAGGTGCAGGATTTGGCATTTGGGAAAATGATGTAAAAAACGAAGACTTTAATGGGAATTTCCTTTTTGCAACTGGAGATATTGGTCTTGAATATTCCTTTTGTGACACCCCATTAATTTTGTCTTTAGATTACAGACCTGAAATGTACTTTAGTGATTACAAAGAAAAAAATCAAGATAATTTTAGAGGGAATATTGGATTAGGAATAAAATTTCGATTTTAAATTAATTTACAACTATTTCTTTTTTAGAATTTATTTTAACAATTGTATACGGATAAACAAAATCAGGAAGTTTTATATTTGAAGCAGTTGATTGTTTTTCCTCCGTCTGAATTATAATTTTATCAGCTGTTTCGGTAACATTTTTTATTACAATTGAAGACCCTGAGATTTCTTTTTCGCCAAGATTTAGAATAATAAAATTACAAGTTTTTACATCATCTTCTTTGATTTTCTTCCTCAAATTAACATCTCCAAGTAACATCTTTATTTCTCTTGGCTCTGTTAGTATTTCAAAAAAACGAATATGGGCACCACCATCCTCCTGCTCAGTTAGTACTTCGTATAATTTTTGATTTGATGTTGTTTTTGTAACTGATTTACATGAAAAAAAGAATGATAAAGTGAAAAGGAGTATTATTTTCCAATACTTCTTTTCAACTATGAATGATGGAAAAATAGTATTCATTTAAACCTTTTTTTTATTTACAACTTCTTTTCCTTTAGAATCATCAATCGCATTACGATAAATCGCTTCATATAAAGGAAGGATATTTCTGATGTCAAATTTCATGGCTGTCTTCAACGCATTCTCTTTGAAATTATTTAATGTACTATCATCTTTTAATATTCTTAAAGCATTTAGAGCCATTTCATCAACATTACCTACATCGCTTAAATATCCTGAAAACCCATCAGAATTTACTTCAGGTAATCCTCCCGAATTACTTGAAATTACTGGAACATTACAAGCCATTGCTTCAAGAGCAGCTAATCCGAAACTTTCAGTTTCAGAAGGCAATAAAAACAAATCAGAATAACTCAAAATTCGGTCTATTTCATTACTGTTTCCAAAGAAAATAACTTTGTCAGCAATTCCTAATTCATTACACAATCGCTCTGCCTTTTCTTTTTCGGGCCCATCGCCTACCATTAATAATTTGGCTGGAATTTCTTTCTGAATTTTGTAAAATATTTTAATGACATCAGGAATGCGTTTCACTTTTCTGAAATTACTGATATGAGTTATAATGCGCTCCTCTTGTTTTGCTAAAACCGAACGATAACAAGGAATATCAGAATCAATTTTTTTAGTATCTAATTCTATAAAATTAGGGATTACAACTATTTCTTTTTTTATATCGAACAACTTTAACGTGTTGTCTTTTAAACTTTGAGAAACCGAAGTTACCACATCTGATTTATTGATACTAAAAGTTACTGCTGGCTTGTAAAAGGGATGATTGCCCACTAAAGTAATGTCGGTACCGTGAAGTGTAGTTACCATTGGGATTTTGATTCCTTCTTCTTTCAGCATTTGCTTGGCCATATACCCTGCATAAGCATGCGGAATGGCATAATGAACATGAAGCAACTCTATTTGATACAATTTGACCATATCGACCAATTTGCTCGATAACGCCAATTCATAAGGTTGATAATGAAACAATGGATATTCAGGAACATTTACTTCATGATAGTGCACATTTGCATTCAATAAAGCCAAACGAACAGGCTGACTGTAGGTAATAAAGTGAATTTCGTGTCCTCGTCTTGCCAATTCAAGACCAAGCTCGGTGGCTACTACTCCGCTACCTCCAAAAGTTGGATAACAAACTATGGCTATTTTCATTTACTTTTTTTAATTGGAAACGAATTTAAGAAAATCAGAGTGTGTTTTAGGAAAACTTACGTTAAAAGATTTAGGGGAAAAACTATTTCACTATCGCCTCGTAAATCACTTTCTGAATATCCTCTCGAATGTTTTCTTTTGACAATTTATTTACAGTGGATTCTGGAAATGTTCTATTAGACAAAAACACATAAATTATATCCGTTTCAGGATCTGCCCAAGTCATGGTTCCTGTAAATCCTGTATGACCAAAGCTAGTTAATGAAGCACAGCCACAAGTAGGCCCAGCAGTTCCAGGTTGTTGCGGTTTATCAAAACCAATTCCTCTTCTATTTCCTTCTGCACAGAAATAACAGGTATTAAAATCGGTAAATGTTTTTTCAGAAAAATATTGGCGATTGCCGTAATTTCCTTTTTGCAGATACATTTGCATTATTTTAGCAACATCCATAGCATTAGAAAAAATGCCAGCATGACCACCAACTCCACCTTCCATAGCTGCTGCCATATCATGAACGTACCCTTGAAGCAACTGATGACGGAAATAGGTGTCGATTTCTGTGGGAGGAATAATGTATTTGTTGAATTTTTGTAACGGATTATAAGTAGTATTATTCATTCCTAGTAAACCGTAAAATTGTTCTTGAACTATAACATCTAGGGTTTTACCTGTAATTTTTTCTAGATATTCTTTAAGAATAATAAAAGTAAAATCGCTGTATTTGTACTCTTTTTTAGGCATTAACTTGCTATCAACAATTTTTTTCATAATCGTGTCATGATAATCATTTCTTAAAAAAAGACTATCAGCTACTTTTTTAGAAAATTGTTCATTAGCTACTTTGCTGTAAAATTTAGGCAAAGGAATTTTCGAACTGTCTAGTGTGGATTTATAAAAAGGAGTCCAAGCCTGAAAACGTGCATAATGGGATAATAACTCTTTAAACGAAATATCTTTTTTATCTGACTGATTAAAAATAGGAAGCATAGTGCCTAAAGTAGTTTCCATAGTAACCTTTCCTAGATCGTATTGTTGCATTACATTAGGCAAAGTTGCAACGATTTTAGTTAATGAAGCAATATCATAAATATCAGAATTTACCACTTTTACTTTATTATCATAGGTATGATACCCGAAAGATTTTTGATAAATTACTTTTCCTTTTCTAGCCACTAGAACCTGAATACCAGGCGTCATTTTTTGATTAATGGCTTTATTGGCCAAATTGTCAATTTTGGATAAAATTTCACTATTCATGCCAACATTTTCTGGTGTAGTAAACCCAAGTCGATTGAATTTTTGAGTCGTTAAACCGTCATTGATTTTAAAATTTGTACTTATAGAAACTGGCAATTTACCTTTGGCATCAACAGCACCAAAAAGCAATTCGGCAGAAACAATCTGTGCTACATCGCTATTTTGATAAGAAAGTACAACACCTTCAATTTCATCAAAATTTGAAATAGTGTTTAGAGCATAGGGCTTTGTAAAAACATCTAAAATAACGATGTTGTTTTTTGCTATTTCTTGCAACCAAAGTAATTCTGTTTCTGTTAAGTCATATTTTTTCCAAGCTTTATCCGACTTATGAAAACCAACAATTACAGTGTCATAATTTTTAAGTTTTACATTTAAACTATCTATATTTTCATCAAAGACATCAGTAACCTCAGTATATTTTTTTAAAGTAGTAACGAAAGAACTATTTACATCATCTCCCAATTTAACATACGCAATTTTGTTGTTTTCTAGATTCTTAAGTGGTAAAATCTCATTTTTGTTTTTTAAAACCGTTATTGCATTTTCATATAATTCATATTGCAATGCATCATTGGCTGTCGAATTTATATCTTTATATATACCAGGAATTGATATCGGTTTAAAATTATTCAAACCCACTTTATATTTGTATTTCAATATTTTTTTAACTGAATACCCCAATCTTTTCTCCGTAATTATACTGTCTTGATAAGCTATACATATTTTTTCTTTAGCAATAGGAACATTTTCGGCACAAAGTAGAATGTCATTTCCTGCAAGAAAAGCTTCTAAATCTATTTCACCTGGATCTCTAAAATTCTTTGCGGCTTTCATATTCAAAGCATCGGTAAAAATAAGTCCTTTAAAACCAAGTTGCTTTTTTAAGATATCGGTAATTATAGTATGAGAAACAGATGATGGTAAATTTTCCTTAGGCTCCAAACTAGGCACGTTTAAGTGTGCAACCATTACTGAGGCTAAACCTTCATCGAATAACTTTTTATAAGGATAAAACTCTATATCGTCTAATCGTTCTTTAGAAAAAGTAATTGTTGGAAGAGCTGCATGCGAATCAATTTCGGTATCTCCGTGTCCCGGAAAATGTTTTCCTGTTGCTAACAAATTCAAACTTTGATAGCCTTTCATTAAAGCTAAAGCACTTTCGGCAACATTTACTTTGTCTTCACCAAAAGAACGAAATCCAATAATTGGGTTTTTAGGATTGGTATTAATATCTAAAACTGGCGCAAAGTTAAAATGTACTCCTACCCTTTTGCTTTGTTCGCCCATTTGAACTCCTACTTTCTCAATCAATTTTTTATCTTGAATAGCGCCAAGAGTCATATTCCAAGGGTAGCGATAGGTAGAATCTAATCGCATACTTAAACCCCATTCGGCATCAATACCAATTAGAAGAGGGATTTTGGATTTTGATTGAAAGCGATTGGTTAATTTAGCTTGACGAACAGGTCCTCCTTGAAAAAAAATTAACCCACCTATTTTATGTTCTTGTATTAATTTATCTATAGCATTTGCATGAACTGAATCTTTATTAGAATAGGCCGAAACCATAAACAATTGTCCTACTCGTTCATCAAAAGTCATTTGATTGTATACGCTATCAACCCATTTTTTTTGATTTTCAGAATCAAATCCGTAAGTATCATCCAAAATTGGTTTCTCTATTGGTGCAACAACAATTTCTGGAGTTTTTATTGGTGTAGAAACCACCTTTTTAGGAGTAACACAACTTGAAAGATAAAGTAAACTAAGAAAAAGTATTTTTAGAATTGTATTTTTCATTCACTCTATTTTGATTAAAAGAACCTGCTGTGCCAACTTTCACCTGCAGGAACTTCCCAATTTTCATTCCATTCCTCAATAGAATTGACTAAATTATTAAATACAATCGTGTTTTCGGTAACGGCTTTATCTTTTGCCATTTTTTTGAAATCGATTAACGTTTTATGTGCAACATGTTCGCCAAGTTTAAAAGTCACATTCATTTTATCTAACAAATCAACATTGTATTTTTTTTCTAAACCCTGAATAAACTGCACCGAAACGTCTATAGAGCAACCTGTTGCGTTTTGCACCTCCTGATTTACAGCTAAAATAATAAAGCGATTGTATTTTAATTGGTAAGAAGCTTCCAAACTAGTGCCATGTGCTGACCAATTTTGTAAAAATGATTGTAAAGCTACTTCTATTTCAGAAATTTCCTCGTCAGAGAATTTTCGGTTAGATTGATATATCCAGATTTTTGATTCTAGCGGTAAATTTTCAAAAGGAACAAACATTTGATTTTAGATTTAGGATTTTATAATCTATTTTATAAATCTTGAGCATTAGCAATTAATTCGGCAATGTCCATGACTTTGACTTCGCCTTCTTTTTCTTTATTCTTAATACCGTCGGTCATCATAGTATTGCAAAACGGGCAACCCGCTGCAATAATATCTGGCTTGGATTCAAGTGCATCTTCTGTTCTTTCGATATTAATTTCTTTATTTCCGGCTTCTGCATCTTTAAACATTTGAGCACCTCCAGCGCCACAGCACAAACCGTTGGCTTTAGAACGTTTCATTTCTACTAATTCGGCGTCCAATTTCTGAATTAAATCTCTTGGTGCTTCATATATATTATTAGCTCTGCCTAAATAACACGGGTCGTGAAACGTAATTCGCTTTCCTTTAAACTGTCCGCCTTCTATGGTTAATCGTCCAGTGTCCAAAAGTGACTTTAGAAACTCCGTATGATGAATTACTTCATAAGTGCCACCCAATTCTGGATATTCATTTTTTAAAGTATTGAAACAATGCGGACAAGCAGTAACTATTTTTTTAGCTTCATAGGCATTCAAAACCTCAATATTCATCATAGCTTGCATCTGAAACAGAAACTCATTTCCGGCTCTTTTTGCAGGATCACCTGTACAACTTTCTTCAGTGCCTAATACTGCAAAAGAAACATTGGCTCTATTTAAAATTCGAACAAATGCTTTCGTAATTTTCTTTGCTCTGTCATCAAAACTTCCTGCACAACCTACCCAAAATAAAATTTCGGGTTGCTTGCCTTGTGCCATCATTTCTGCCATTGTAGGCACGTTTATTATTTCTGACATATTTTTTTTGTTTCAAGTTTCAAGTTTTAATACTCAAACTAAATTTTACTCGTTCATCCAATTCAATCGATCTTGCTGATTGTAAGGCCATGGTGCTCCATTGTTTTCAATATTGCTCATCATGGCATTTATAGGTTGTGGTGCGGAACTTTGCTCCATAACTAAATACCTTCTCATATCCATAATAATTGATAATGGACTAATATTTACTGGACACTCCTCTACACATGCATTACATGAAGTGCAAGCCCAAAGTTCTTCGGTTGTTATATAATCGTTGAGTAACGTTTTATTGTCTGGCACAAAAACACCTTTATTGGTATCGATATTTTTTCCTACTTCCTCTAAACGATCTCTAGTATCCATCATTATTTTTCGAGGAGACAATTTCTTACCGGTTATATTTGCTGGACAGGTAGAGGTACAACGACCACATTCAGTACACGTATAGGCATTTAGCAATTGCACCCAATTTAAATCCATAACATCACTGGCGCCAAATTTACTAGGCATTGCGTTTTCATCTATTGGAGCTGCAGCAAATGGATCGGCATTTGGATCCATCATTAATTTTACTTCTTTAGTAACAGAAGCCAAATTATCAAATTGTCCGTTTGGATTTAAATCGGCAAAATACGTGTTTGGAAAAGCCAACAGAATGTGTAAATGCTTTGAAAAATACAAATAATTTAAAAAACACAAAATACCAATTATATGCAACCACCACACTAATCTTTCGATTAACATAACTGTTGATTCTGATATTCCGTTAAATATTGGTTCTATAAATTGTGAAATGGGAAACGACCCAACCGATTCATAATGTCCGAATGATAATTTTTGCAAATGATAATCGGAAGCATTCATTAAGAGAAATAAAGACATCAATACAATTTCGAAATACAAAATATAATTGGCATCACTTTTGGGCCATCCTTTTAAATCAGAACTTACAAAACGCTTTAGATTGATGACATTTCTTCTAATTAAGAAAACAACTACAGCTACTAAAACTAAAAAAGCTAAAATTTCAAACGATCCTATTAAAATATTATAAAAAACTCCCAGAAATGAAAATACACGATGTGTACCAAAAAGTCCATCGATAATGATTTCAAGCACTTCTATATTTATAATTACAAAACCTATGTAAACTATAATATGTAATATCCCAGATATTGGTCGCTTTACCATTTTAGATTGACCCAATGCAATCATAGCCATATTTGACCAACGTTGAGAAGAATTATCAGAGCGATTAACGGCTTGTCCTAATTTTATATTTCGAATTATCTTTTTGATGTTAATTACAAAAAAGCTTACTCCAAAAATTAAAATTATTGCAAATAAAATATTATCTAAATAGCTTATCATATGCTAGTTTTTTTGCTTTGATACAGAATCGTTTATTGGAGCAACATAAGGTTTGTTTTTCTTACCAAATAAAGAAACATTGACATATCGAGTAGGATTTAATCGTAAATCTTGTAACAATAATTCTAATTCTTTAGATGTTTTACTAAAATTAGTATACAACGCATCGTCTTTCACTAATTTACCAAATGTCCCTTTTCCGGACTGTACATCAGCCATAATACTGTTTACTTTTGACAATGTATTTTCTAAATTATTTATAGTTTTTCCAATATTTGCTTTAGATAGCGTATCGGAAATTTTACTAAAATCATTAGAAACTTTATTAAAATTCGTAACAATCCCTCCTATTTTCTCTTTATTTTGTTCAAATATGACATTTACATTTTTTGAAGCTTTACTAAATTCTGCCAATGTTTGGTTTAGATTAGCAATGCTACTTTTTAAATTCTCTTTGGTTTTTGCATCGAGGACTTTATTTAAATTGATTAAAAGCGAATCTGCACTAACTACCATTTTTTCTACTTTTTCTTGAAGTGGAGTTAGCTTTTCAGCAACAAGATCTGTTAATCCTGGTTTGATAGAACCTAATAAATAGGATTCTGATTCTGCAATTGATTTATCGGCTAAATTTGGAATAATTTGAATTTGCTTTCCTCCTATTAATCCCGGCTCATAAATTTTTACAATACTAGATTTAGAAATTGGGAAATCACTTTTTATAAGTAACTCAACAATTAATTTTCCAGTAGTGTTTTGAAGTTTTATACTATTTACTTTACCAACAACTAAACCGTTTATAGTCACAGGTGCAGCACTTGCTAAACCTTCAACATTTTGATATTCTACATAAAAGATTCTATAATTAGTAAATAAATCTTTTCCTTTTAAGAAACCGTATCCCCAAATAAATAATAAAATGGAGGCTATAACTAATATTGCGGTTTTAATTTCTCTTGATATTTTCAAAATTTTGTTATTTAAGCAAATTTAAAATAAATTATCTGAACTAAATGTTATTTTATGGCTTCTTGAACACTTATTTTCTTCCCATCTTTAAAAGCAATTAAATAAGCTGAAGTAAACCCTTTCGATTTTGCTTCTTCTAAATTACTTTTTGCAATACCGTAATCTGATGTTTCTCCATAAGTATATTTAAAAAACGTTCCATTATCAGTATTGACAGCTACATTCTTTAAACCTTTGAAATTACTTGGAATTAATTCTAATTTTTTTGCAACTGCTGCAATTTGAACTTTAAAAATAACTCCCGAAGTTTCTTCTACTGGCTTAATTACTGGCTTTTCGATAGTTGTTTTTTGAGTAACTTTCTCAGCTTTTTTTATTGTTGCTGTATCTAATTGTTTTTCAACAAATCGTTTTGATGGTTTCTCATAAACTTCATTAGCACCATTACCAAAATATTCTTTTTTATAACTTAATATTGCATCTGCTATGGTTTGAGCTACCTGATCTTGTCCGTCTTCTGAATCTAATAATTGTCCGTCTTTTGGATTGGAAATAAAACCAGTTTCTATTAATACTCTTGGCATATATGCTTTATGCAAAACCATAAATGGTGCTTGCTTTACTCCTCTACTCTTTCTATCAAAATTGGCTATAAATTGATCTTCTATTTTACTGGCTAAAGAAATACTGTTTTCTAAATATTCCTCTTGCATCAAGGTCATACCAATCATTGTACTCGGATTATTAGGATCAAAACCTTCGTATTTTTGTTTGTAATCTTTTTCTAAAGTAATTACAGCATTCTCACTTTTTGCTACTGCAAGATTAGATGCATTTTTATTCAAACCCATAACATAAGTTTCCGTTCCTGCTGCAGCTGCATTTTTATTAGCATTGCAATGAATAGAGACAAAAATATTTGCATCTGCTCTATTCGCAATACTTGAACGCTCAACAAGTTCAATAAAAACATCTGTTTTTCTGGTATAAACAACATCAATATTAGGATTTTGTTCCAGAATTTTTCCTACTTTAAGTACTATAGCTAAGGAAATATTTTTTTCAATATGTCCATTATAAACCGCCCCAAAATCATGACCACCGTGACCAGCATCCAGAGCAACTTTAAATTTAGAGTTCGATTGTCCATATGAAATATAAGCAATTGATATGAAAAAAAAGGCAGAAAGGAATTTAAATTTAGATATTATATTCATTATATTTTAAAAGTTAATTTAAATAAAAACGTTTGTTCTTTAATTTTTATAATTGTTTACTTTTGACCAAAAATTATGTTTAAGTTTGGCTCGTCAAAAACTAAGCCATATTTTTACAAAAATAGCATTTAAAGCTTTGCGTACAAACTTATTTAATATCGTTTTATTAGCATTTTTCCTAACAATTGGAAGTGCTAAAATTTATTCGCAAGAAATAAACAACAAATCGACTGCTATACCGATTAATAAACAGGCTGATAGCATAAAAATTGTTACTACCAATCCTATTATTGTAGACACCATTAATGTAGACACCATTAAAAAGAAACCAATTCTTGAAGGTAAAATAAAATACAAAGCAGAAAAATATGCTAAAATAGACCAAAAGAAGAAGTTAATAACTCTTTATGATAAAGCTGAATTATATTACCAAGATATTGAATTAAAATCAGGAATCATTGTTTTTAACTACGAAAAAAATGAGGTTTATGCTGGTAGAATTAAAGATTCGGCTGGGGTATATACTCAGTTACCCAGTTTTAAACAGGGTAGTAATGTAGTCGAACCCGATTCAATTCGATTCAATTATAAAACAAAAAAAGCCCTTATATGGAACTCCAGAACCGAGCAAAGTGAATTTAGAGTAAAAGCAGAAATATCAAAAAGAGTTAATGATTCTGTATATTTTATGAAAGGCGCACGTTTTACCACATCAAAAGATGTTGACGACCCTGAATATTATTTTAAAACAAATAAAGTTAAGTATGTTCCTGGTAAAAAAGTGGTTACTGGTTTAACCAATATGGTTATTGCAAATGTTCCCACTCCAATTGCGCTTCCTTTTGCATTTTTTCCCATGACCGAAGAAAGTCAATCGGGTATAATTATTCCAACTTTCAATGATACAAGACAAAGAGGTTATTCCTTGCAAAATGGCGGTTATTATTTTGCATTAAGCAAAAACTATGATTTAGCCATTCTTGGTGATTATTTTACCAACGGAAGTTACGCCTTGCGTTTTGAATCAAGCTATGCACAACGTTATAAGTTTAGAGGAAATGTAAATATTAGATATGAAAATTTAATTCAGAGCGAAAGAGGTTTTCCTGATTATTCTAAAACAAATATCTATAACATTCAATGGTCGCACTCACAAGATTCTAAATCAAATCCAAATTCTCGTTTTTCAGCTTCAGTGAATTTAGGAAGTAGTAGGTATTTTCAACAATCTATAAATCAACTAAATGCTAACGGAAATCTAAACAACACGTTAAACTCATCTATATCCTATTCAAAGACATTCAATTCTGTGCCGCAAGTTAATTTATCTTTAACAGCTTCACATTCACAAAATACTCAAACTGAAGAAATCAATATGACCTTACCCACACTTCAAATGAGTGTTGACAGAATTTTTCCATTTGCATCTGGTGAAGGCTTAAAAAAAGGATTTTTTAAAAATATCAATTTTCAATACAACTTAAGAGGAGAAAATCAAATTAGAACAACGGATTCTTTGTTTTTTAAACCACAAATGTTTCGAGATGCAAAAGCTGGGTTTCAGCACAGTATCCCTTTAAGTACAAACTTTAAAATATTTAAGTATTTTAGTGCTTCAACCTCCTTAAATTACCAAGAAGTTTGGTATATAAAAACCATAAATAAATCTTTTGATTCTGATTTAAATAAAGAAGTAATAAAAGATGTAAATGGTTTCGATGCTTTTAGAACGTATTCTTTTTCATCAAGTATTGGTACAACGATATACGGTACTTTTAATTTAGGAGAAACTAAAAAAATAAAAGCTATTCGTCATGTAATGAGACCTGCAATTTCATACAGTCAAACACCCAGTTTTGCTAAATATTATGACACTTACGCTGCCGATGCCAGTGGAACTATGATTAAAGAGTATACTCGTTTTGAAGGAGGCGCTTTTGGAGCACCAGGAAAAAATAGGTCTAACAACGTAGGTATTAGCATAAGTAATACTTTCGAAGCAAAAGTTACTGATAAAGATTCTACCAAAACTGAACCTAAAAAGGTTATGCTTTTAAACAATCTAAATCTTTCTACGAGTTATGATATTGCAGCCGATTCATTGCGCTGGGCTCCAATGAGAGTTAGTGCAGGGACACAATTTTTTAACAACAAAATGAATGCCAATTTTGGAATGACCTTAAACCCATACGCAATAAACAATTCAGGTAGAGAAATTAACACATTTAATATTGACAATGGTGGAAGTTTATTTAGAATGACTAGCGCAAATATGACGTTAAACTATTCCCTAAGCAGTCGTGATGGTGATAAAAATAAGAAAAAAGAAAACAAACAAGGACAAAGAAATGGAGGTCGTGATGACGATTTGTTTGGTACCAACACCGATTTTAGTGATAGAAGAGAAAGCCAATTTGGGAATGATGACGATAGCGAAGAAGATTCCTTTAAGGGTTTTTATAAAGCGGAATTGCCATGGGACATCACATTAGCCTATCAGCTTACGTATTCTAATACAAATAGAGAAAATGCAATCAGTGGCAACTCGCTAATGGTTTCTGCTAATACTGATCTCACACCAAAATGGAAAGTAGGAGCTTCAACAGGTTATGATTTTGTACAAAAAGGAGTTACCTTTACTCAACTTCGGTTTGAACGAGACTTATTGAGCTGGAGAATGGATTTTAATTGGACACCCTTTGGAAATAATGCCTTTTGGGGTTTCTTTATTGGAATTAAATCTGGAGTATTAAGCGATATAAAATGGGACAAACGAACTATTCCAGATCGAGTGTTGAGATAAGTTAATGTTTATTTTATAATTCTAAATAAATACTCTTTAATTACAAAAATTTATATTTTCAATCATGAGCAAAAAAATAATCACAACCCAAAATGCACCAGCTCCTATTGGCCCTTACAATCAGGCTGTTTTAAAAAGCAATACTTTATATATCTCGGGTCAAATTGCACTAAATCCAAAAACTATGGAATTGGTTTTAGAGACTATAGAACAAGAAACAACTCAAATAATGAATAACTTAAAAGCAATTCTTGATGAAGCAGGGATGACTTTTGAAAATGTAGTAAAATCGTCTATTTTTATCATGAATATGAATGATTTTTCAGCTATCAATACCGTTTATGGTAGCTATTTTGATGAAAAAACTGCACCAGCTCGAGAAACGGTTCAAGTTTCCTGCTTGCCCAAAAATGTAAATGTTGAAATTTCTATGATTGCCGTCTTGTAAAATGCTGAAATATTTTTTTACAACCCAAACCCAGTTATTTTTAATTTTATACAGGATTAAAATATTGATTTAAAAGATTTTAAAAGCTAGATAAATAATAAAACCTTACTTGGTCTTAGATTTTTTAAACCTTACAAATAATCAATTTTTGATGATTTCTATTTTAATGTAGCTTTACAATTCTAAAAATGAAATTAGAAAGATAAAACCTTTTTATCTCATAAATCTTATTTCAATATTTATTAATTTTTTTATCTCCAAATATTTAAATGATATATAGTTTTTACTAACTTTGTTGAACCAGCCACCTAAACTAAATTAGTAATGATTTTAAACTAATGTTATTAATTTAGATAAAAACTTTAATAATGAAAAAATTTATATTTATGGTATTGGCATTGTATGCTAATAGTTCTCTTTACGCTCAAATTACTGGGATTAACTTACAAGAAAGTATAATTACTTGGAATGGAAAAAAAGTAACTGGTGCCCATGAAGGTACTATTAGCTTTAAAGAAGGCTTCTTTATTTACGAAAATGATAAAATTGTTGGTGGTGATTTTATCGTTGATATGACAACCTTAAGCAATACAGACCAAACAGGCAAACACAAGTTAGAATTAGAAAAAAATCTAAAATCTTTTAATTTTTTTAATACTGGGGATTTTAAAACGTCACAATTAGTTTTCAAATCAATAATTGACAAAGGAAAAAACCTATATAAAGTAACAGCCGACCTGACCATAAAAGGAATAACAAATTCTGTTAAATTTGATCTTATTTTAAACAAGGAGGGTGCTACAGCCAAATTAAAAGTCGATAGAACTAAATACGGCATTCAATATGGTTCAGGTACTTTTTTTGACGATATAGGCGATTGGACTATTTATGAAGAGTTTGACTTAAATATTGACATCAAATTTTAAACAAATTCACCACTAAAATTTAAATTGTTTTTAAAACAATCCTTCAATAGACAAATAACGTTCTCCAGTATCATAATTAAAAGTCAAAACAACAGAACCGTCTGGAATAGAATCTAATTTTTTTGCTACGGCAGCCAATGAAGCACCAGTAGAAATGCCTACCAATATCCCTTCTTGATTTGCAATACTTTTAGCATATTTAAAGGATTCCTCTTTACTCACTTGAATTACTCCATCAATTAAATCACTTTGATAAATAGAAGGAACAAATCCGGCACCTATTCCTTGTAATGGATGCGGACTTGGGCTACCACCGCTCAATACTGGTGACAATTCAGGCTCTACCGCAAATACTTTTAAATTAGGATATTTAGCTTTCAACACTTTTGCAACACCAACAATATGTCCTCCCGTTCCTACTCCAGTAATAATATAATCTAAACCATCAGGAAAATCGGCAAGAATTTCTTGTGCCGTTGTTCTTTCGTGTACTTCCACATTTGCAGGATTATCAAATTGTTTTGGAGACCAGGCATTGGGAGTTTCTGAAACTAGTTCGGCAGCTTTTTCGATAGCGCCTTTCATTCCTTTTTCCCTTGGAGTCAAGACAAACTCTGCCCCATAAATTTCCATTAGTTTTCTGCGTTCTACACTCATCGACTCTGGCATTACCAAAATCACTTTATAGCCTTTAACTGCCGCCACTAAAGCCAAACCAATTCCTGTATTTCCAGAAGTAGGCTCAATAATTACACTATTAGGATTCAACATCCCTTTACGCTCTGCATCCTCAATCATTGATAATGCTATTCTGTCTTTGATACTACTACTTGGATTTGTTTTTTCTAACTTAATCCAAACATTTTTAGTGTTTCCAAACAATTTATTAATTCTAACTACGGGGGTTTTACCTATAGTTTCTAAAATGGTATTTGCTTTCATTTTTTTAAAATGGTTTATTATAGTGATAATAAATATTGAAGTCTATGGTAAATATACCTAAAAAAGCAAGGACTTCTTCTCAATTAGCATTAACTTATGAAAGATATAACTATTCCATTTTTATTTGTTTAATTTTTGAAAAAAAACAAAATAATATTTGATAAGTTAAAAATGATTTTTACATTTGTAATAATTAATGTAAATATGAAATTAATACTTAAAAATACTTGGTGGTGGAGCAACTTACGTCAAACGTCGTGAAATAGTCTACTTATAAGTATATTTAATCAAATATAAAAAAAGGCTTGTCATTCACGACAGGCTTTTTTTATGTTCAGTATTAATCCAATGAATAAAACAAACCAAATGAAATCATTTAAATTAAAAACGATATACAAGCAAATACTAGCCGACACGATTACGCCGGTAAGTATATATCTTAAAATTAGAGATAAATTTCCGAATAGTTTATTATTAGAAAGTAGTGATTATCATGGCAACGACAACAGTTTCTCCTATATTTGTTGCAATCCAATTGCTTCTATTAAAATTGAAAATGAAACTATTTATAAAACATACCCAGATGGAAGCGCTGAAAAAATAGCAATAGATAGCAAAACCAATATTCCAGAGATTATTCAGGAATTTTCAGGCGAATTCCAATCGGATAAAAATAATTTTAAATTTATCAATAACGGTTTGTTCGGTTATATTTCGTACGATGCGGTTCGGTATTTTGAAAAAATAAGCATCTCCAAAAAAGAAAATAGTAATACCATACCTGATGTTTACTACGCCATTTATCAAAATATTATTGCTATTAACCATTTTAAAAATGAGGCCTATATCTTTTCACACAGTTTAGACCAAACCAATAATATTCCCGAAATTGAGCAATTATTGCAATCTAGAAATATGGCCTCATACAAATTCTCGAAAGAAGGCGAGGGTTTTTCCAATTTAACCGACGAAGAGTTTAGACAAAATGTTGCCTTAGCCAAAAAACATTGTTTTAGAGGAGATGTGTTCCAATTAGTGTTATCCAGACGATTTACGCAAGGCTTCAAAGGGGATGAATTTAATGTTTATAGAGCTTTACGAAGCATCAACCCTTCTCCCTATTTGTTCTTTTTTGATTATGGTGATTTTAAAATTTTTGGATCTTCACCTGAAGCCCAAATTATTGTAAAAAACAGAAAAGCTGAAATACATCCCATAGCAGGAACTTTCAAAAGAACAGGTGATGATGAAAAAGATGCGGTCATTGCCAAACAACTCTCAGAAGACAAGAAAGAAAATAGTGAACACGTGATGTTGGTCGATTTGGCCAGAAATGATTTGAGTAGAAACGGTCACGATGTGCAAGTAGAAAAATACAGAGAAGTGCAGTTTTTCTCTCATGTCATTCATTTGGTTTCAAAAGTAATAGGCCATTTGCATGAAAAAGCCACAACAATGCAGGTCGTTGCCGATACCTTTCCTGCGGGTACCTTGAGTGGTGCTCCAAAACACAGAGCGATGCAACTTATTGAAGAGTATGAAAAAACAAATCGTAATTTTTATGGTGGCGCCATTGGATTTATGGATTTTGAAGGGAATTTTAATCATGCCATTATGATTCGAACTTTTTTGAGTAAGAATCATCAATTGCATTACCAAGCGGGAGCAGGAATTGTTGCCAGTTCTGATGAAGAAAGCGAAATGCAAGAAGTATATAATAAATTAAGAGCCTTGAACACCGCTTTGGAATTAGCGGAAACAATTTAACGATTTAATAATTAACTAATGCGAGATTGCTTTATGCATCGCAATGACATCATAAAATGAAAAAAATACTAGTCATAGACAATTACGATAGTTTTACTTATAATCTAGTACACTATTTACAAGATTTAAACTGTGAAGTAACAGTGTATAGAAACGATGAATTTGATATTGATGAAGTCAAAAAATTTGATAAGATTTTACTGTCTCCTGGGCCTGGCGTTCCTGATGAGGCTGGCTTATTGAAAGAAGTCATTAAAACCTATTCACCAAGCAAAAGCATACTTGGAGTTTGTTTGGGGCAACAAGCCATTGGTGAAGTTTTTGGCGGAAGCCTTACTAATCTTGACAAAGTATATCATGGAGTGGCGACAAATGTTACTATTCTTGTAGATAACGAAAACCTATTTAACGGTTTAGAAAAACAAATTGAAGTTGGGAGATACCATTCATGGGTCATAAACCCTCAAGATTTCCCCGAATCTTTAGAGATTACTTCAGTGGATGAAAACGGACAAATCATGTCTGTTCGCCATCGGACATTAGATGTGAAAGGAGTACAATTTCATCCCGAAAGTGTTTTGACTCCTCATGGCAAAAAAATGTTAGAAAATTGGGTTAATAATTAATCTGTACAACAAATACTTGAATCATTTTTATAAAAAGTAAAACATTAAATGAAAACTATACTCAACAGACTCATTAATCACGAAATTCTCAGTAAAGAAGAGGCCAAAAATGTCTTGTTTAACATTTCAAATGGAAGTTATAATCCAAGCCAAATTGCGAGTTTTCTTACCGTTTATATGATGCGAAATATCGCTATAGACGAGCTGGCCGGTTTCAGAGAAGCGCTATTGGAATTGTGCATTGCTGTGGATTTGTCTGCTTATAATACTATTGATTTGTGTGGAACGGGAGGAGACGGTAAAGACACTTTCAATATTTCTACTTTAGCTTCCTTTGTTGCTGCTGGAGCAGGAATTAAAGTAGCTAAACATGGGAATTACGGAGTATCTTCCATTTCGGGGTCTAGTAATGTGATGGAAAATTTAGGCGTTAAATTCAGTAATGATAAAGGTTTTCTTGAAAAATGTATTGATGAGGCTGGGATCTGTATTTTGCATGCACCATTGTTTCACCCTGCCATGAAAAATGTAGCTCCCATCAGAAAAGAATTGGGTGTAAAAACCTTCTTTAACATGTTAGGTCCAATGGTCAATCCTTCTTTTCCTAAAAACCAATTGGTGGGTGTATTCAATCTGGAGCTAGCAAGAATGTACAGCTATTTGTATCAAAATACGAATATCAATTACACTATTTTGCACAGTTTAGATGGCTATGATGAAATCTCATTGACTGGAAATACCAAAACCATTTCTAATAGTATTGAAGCCATGCTAAAGCCAGAAGATTTTGGAGTGGAACAATTAAGCCAAAAAGATATTGAAGGAGGAACAACCATCGAACAATCGGCTCAACTATTTGTTGACATTATTTCTGGCAAAGGAACTGAAGCTCAAAACAATGTCGTTTATGCAAATGCCGGAATGGCAATTGCAACAGTAAATCATCTCACACCAATTGAAGGATTTCAATTAGCAAAAGCGAGTTTACTGTCTGGAAAAGCATTAAATGCCTTGAAAAAATTACAACAATTAAGCAAATAAAAAAGGTTAGAAAGTTTAGAAGGTTTATAAGTATAACTTCTAACCCTTCTAAACTTCTAACCCTTCTAAACTTTATAGAAATGAATATTTTAGATAAAATAATTTTAGACAAAAAACGGGAAGTTGAACTTAAAAAATCGATAATTCCAGTTTCTCAATTAGAAAGTTCAGTGCTTTTTGATAGCAGAACTGTTTCTTTAAGTAAAATACTCCGAAGCAGCCAAACAGGTATAATTGCCGAGCACAAACGCCGTTCGCCTTCTAAGTCTGAAATAAATTACAACTTTACTGTAGAAGAAGTGGTAAAAGGTTATGAAAGTGCTGGAGTTTGTGGCATATCCGTTTTGACAGACGGGAAATATTTTGGAGGTTCGTTAGACGATTTACTTTTGGCTAGAGCCTCTGTTAATGTGCCTTTACTTCGCAAAGAATTTATCGTAGATGAATACCAAATTCTAGAAGCTAAAGCCCATGGAGCCGATTTAATATTACTTATTGCAGCCGTTTTGACTCGTGAGGAAATCAAACAGTTATCTGAATTTGCAGAATCTCTAGGATTGGAAGTTTTACTTGAGGTTCATAATTTAGATGAATTACGAAAATCAATTATGCCGAGTTTGAATATGATCGGTGTCAACAATCGTAATCTAAAGACCTTTGAAGTGAGCTTAGATTTTAGCAAAACATTAGCTAGCGAAATTCCAAATGAGTTTGTGAAAGTTTCTGAAAGTGGTATCAGTTCCATAGAAGCTATCAACGAACTGAAACTTTATGGTTACAAAGGATTTTTAATTGGCGAAAATTTTATGAAAACCGATAATGCTGGAGCAAGTGCAAAAGAGTTTATTTCAAAATTAATTTAAACAAAAAGAACACAGCGGAAACACTAAGCACACAAAGCTTTGTGAACTTTATCGTTAAAAAACAGCATACTATGAAACTGAAAATCTGCGGCATGAAATACCCCGAAAATATTCTAGAAGTAAGCGAATTACTTCCGGATTATATGGGATTTATTTTCTGGGAAAAATCGAGCCGTTTTTTTGATGGTACTATGCCGGATTTACCAAAATCAATCCAAAAAGTGGGGGTTTTTGTTGATGCTACTTTAGATGAAATCATTTTAAAAATTAAGAAATACAATTTAAATCTGATTCAATTACACGGAAAGGAAAGCGTTTCATTTTGTTTGGATTTAAAAACTGAAATCAAAAATTTGAAACAAAATCAGATTGAAATCATAAAAGTGTTTTCAATACTTGATGATTTTGATTTTAGTATTTTGAATGATTACGAAACGGTTTGCAACTACTTTTTATTTGATACCA
The DNA here is from genome assembly GCF_042677265.1 of Flavobacterium myungsuense. Classification (NCBI taxonomy): domain Bacteria; kingdom Pseudomonadati; phylum Bacteroidota; class Flavobacteriia; order Flavobacteriales; family Flavobacteriaceae; genus Flavobacterium; species Flavobacterium myungsuense. The sequence goes on from NZ_JBHTIZ010000046.1 coordinate 87,300, forward strand.
AAGGTAAACTACCTGGCGGTAACGGAACTGTATTTGATTGGAATGTATTGAAAAAATACCCTTCAAAGAAACCCTTTTTCCTGAGTGGTGGAATTGGAATAGAAGAAATAGCATCCGTAAAACAACTGTTAAAAACCAATTTACCCATTCACTCCATAGATATAAATAGTAAATTTGAAATCGAACCTGGTTTGAAAAATATGCAATTATTAAAAGACTTTAAAATAAATATAAAATGAGCTATCACGTTAATGAAAAAGGATTTTATGGCAACTTTGGTGGTGCCTTTATACCTGAGATGCTGTATCCAAATGTAGAAGAATTGCGTCAAAATTATTTAAAGATTAGTTCTGAACCTAGCTTTCAAGAAGAATTTAAATACTTATTAAAAGATTATGTTGGTCGCCCTACTCCACTTTATTTTGCAGAGCGATTGTCTAAGGAATACAACACCAAGGTATATCTAAAACGAGAAGATTTATGTCATACAGGTGCCCATAAAGTGAACAACACCATTGGTCAAATTCTAATGGCAAAGAAATTAGGTAAAACCAGAATCATTGCAGAAACTGGAGCAGGACAACATGGCGTGGCAACTGCAACGGTATGCGCTTTGATGGGACTTGAGTGTATAGTATACATGGGAGAAGTCGATATTAAACGTCAAGCTCCAAATGTAGCAAGAATGAAAATGCTTGGTGCTGAAGTTCGTCCAGCTACTTCAGGCTCAAAAACGCTAAAAGATGCTACCAATGAAGCCATTAGAGATTGGATTAACAATCCTGAAAATACTTATTATATTATTGGTTCAGTTGTAGGACCACATCCGTATCCAGATATGGTGGCGCGTTTTCAAGCTGTTATTTCTGAAGAAATTAAGCAGCAATTATTAGAAAAGGAAGGTCGTGAAAATCCTGATTATTTGGTGGCTTGTGTCGGTGGGGGTAGCAATGCTGCTGGTACTTTTTATCATTTTTTAGATGATGAAGAAGTGAAAATCATTGCCGTAGAAGCCGCTGGCTTAGGCGTAGATTCTGGAGAAAGTGCTGCAACATCAGCTCTAGGAAAAATTGGTGTTATACACGGAAGTAAAACCCTTTTGATGCAAAGTGCTGATGGTCAGATTACCGAACCATATTCAATCTCTGCTGGATTAGATTATCCTGGTGTAGGACCAATGCACGCTCATTTATTTGAATCTAAACGTGCCGAATTTATTGCTATTACTGATGAAGATGCTATGAATTGGGGAATTAAATTATCCAAAACAGAGGGAATAATTCCTGCTATTGAAACGGCGCATGCCTTTGCAGTTCTTGACACAAAAAAGTTTAAACCTACTGATATTGTTGTGATTAATCTTTCTGGTCGTGGCGATAAAGATTTAAATACATATATTGATTATTTTAAATTGTAAATCCTAGATTAAATAAGTTTATGGAAAAATTATTCACTTATGGAACCTTACAAGATAGAGACATTCAAGAAAATATTTTTGGAAGAATATTAAGAGGTACTTCCGAAACATTAGTGGGTTATGAATTAAAAAAAATTAAAATTGAAGAAGAATTTGGAATAGTTCAATACCCTATCATCATTGAAACTAAAAATCCTGAAGATACTATTGTGGGAATTGTTTATGAAATCTCAGCAAATGATTTGCGTAAAGCTGATCTATATGAAGGAATGCATTACAAACGCATAGAAGTTCATTTGCAATCTAATGAAAAAGCTTGGGTTTATAGTGTTGCAAACTAAATTAATGAAACTAAAAAACAGATTTATATCTGAAAAAACATTTATAATGAATCGAATAAATCAAAAATTACAAGAAGACAAAAAGTTACTTTCAATCTATTTTTCAGCAGGTTATCCTAGTTTAAATGATACTGTAAAAATCATTCAAGATTTAGAAAAAAGCGGTGTAGATATGATTGAAATTGGTTTGCCTTTTAGCGATCCTTTGGCCGATGGACCAACTATTCAAGAGAGTTCGACCCAAGCATTGCATAATGGTATGACCACAAAATTGCTTTTTGAACAATTAGCAACCATTCGGGAAACGGTAAAAATTCCATTAATTATTATGGGCTATTTTAATCCGATGTTGCAATACGGCGTAGAAGAGTTTTGTAAAAAATGTGCTGAAATTGGTATTGATGGTCTCATCATTCCTGATTTGCCTGTTGCCATTTACGCAGATGATTACAAAGCCATTTTTGAAAAATATGGCTTAATCAATGTTTTTTTAATAACTCCTCAAACCTCAGAAGATAGAATTCGATTTATAGATAGTGTATCAAACGGCTTCATATATATGGTTTCGTCTGCCAGTGTTACTGGTTCGCAATCTGGTTTTGGAAGTTCACAAGAAAGTTATTTCAAACGAATTGCCAATATGAATTTGAAAAACCCTCAAATCATTGGCTTCGGAATCAGCGATAAAACAACGTTTAACCAAGCGACTCAATACGCAAAAGGAGCCATTATTGGTAGTGCTTTTATTAAAAATCTGACTGAAAACGGAGTGGGTAGCATTGATAAATTTATTGGTAATATTGTTTAATTTAGAACAAACCGTTTCATCATACAGACAGTTTGTTTTAGACTTAAAAAAAAGAATCAACGCGTTAAAAACCAATTTATTCTCTTTCGATAAAGTAGCACTCTATAGCGTGATAGCTAGTATTTGCTATTCGTGTAAACCATCAACTTACAAATAAATTTAATACAAGAACTTCTGATGTAGCCATAATGGCTTATAGAAACTTATTCTACTTATTAACAATTGCTATTAATTATAAAAAAAATATTTATATTTGATTGACTTTAAATTAGTTATTTAATTTTAAATTTTAATCGTTATGGCTTTTTTTAGAAATAATACCAAGAGAATGGTTCAGGAGTTTAAAAACAAAAACGAATACTATTCTAATGATTTAAATAAAGAAATTATAGAGTCCTATGAAGATTTGAAATCAGATTTTGAGAATTACAGCCAAGTTATTCCTGAATTTTCGGAATTTGTTTCAGATATTAAAAGCAAATTAACTTCAACAGAAGCAACTAAATTAGAAGAATTTTACAATCAACTTCGTCGTGTAAACCTTTGTGCAAAAAATGGTGTTGAATCATTGAGACATTTATCACTTAATCACCGAAAAGTTACTAGAGAAACTTTGCGACTTTATGACGAATTTGAGTAAATACAAATAGTTATTTACTCATTATCTAGTAAAAACCAATTTATTCTCTTTCGATAAATTAGCATCAAACTGATAACCCTCATAATTAAAACCTTTCAAATCGTCAACGGTTTCAGCATTTGTGTCAACGATATAACGAACCATTAGTCCTCTCGCTTTCTTTGCAAAGAAGCTTATCATCTTTAGCTTTCCATCTTTAAAATCTAGAAATTCAGGAGTAATTACAGCAACTTTTAATGACTTGGCATCTATTGCTGAAAAATATTCATTGCTCGCCAAATTGATAAATAATTCGCCTTTATGAAGTTCCTTATTTAAAGAATCGGTTATCTTGTTCTTCCAGAAATCATATAAGTTTTTACTTTCTTCAATAGCCATTTTTGTTCCCATTTCTAAACGATACGGTTGAATTAAATCAAGAGGTTTGAGCAAACCGTATAATCCAGATAAAATTCGAAGTTTTTCTTGTAAAACCATTACTTTTTCTGTTGGAATTGTTGTTGCATTCAAACCTATATATACGTCGCCCGCAAAAGCATAAATGGCAGGTCTAGCATTTTCTGGTGTAAAAGGAGTTTTCCAGTTTTTATTGCGTTGCCAATTCAATTCACCCAATTTATCTGAAATCGACATCAGTTCAGACAATTCTTTTGGAAATTTTTGCTTGATGACTTTGTTTATTACTGTACTTTCTTTTATGAAACGAGAATTTGTATATTCTTGTGTTGGTAATGTTGTTTCAAAATCTAATGATTTCGCAGGAGAAATGACTATTTTCATGTTTAATATATTGTGAAATATGTTTTTTATTCGATTAATTTCTTCAAATCTCTACCCCAACCAACCATCTCTATCCAAACTTCTGTATTGTATGGCTTCTGCAATATGAGAGGCACCAACAGCTTCTGATCCTTCTAAATCTGCAATGGTTCTGGAAACTTTTAGAATTCTGTCATAGGCGCGAGCTGATAAATTCAATCGCTCCATAGCTGTTTTTAGTAATTGTAGAGATGTTTCATCTAGTTTACAAAACTCCCGAATTTGTTTGGTATTCATTTGAGCATTATAATTCACCGTTTCATTTGTTTCGAAACGAGCGGTTTGAATTTCTCTCGCTTTTGTAACTCGAGCTCTAATATCAACACTGCTTTCAGCTTTTGCATTATCCGATAATTTCTCGAAAGGAACTGGAGTTACTTCTATATGAATGTCTATTCTATCTAAAAGTGGCCCAGAAATCTTGCTTAAGTACCGCTGCATTTCATGTGGTGAAGAAGTTTGTGGAGCGTCAGGATCATTAAAAAAACCACTCGGGCTTGGATTCATACTTGCCACCAACATAAACGAAGACGGATAGGTTACCGTAAACTTCGCTCTCGAAATCGTCACTTCTCTATCTTCAAGCGGCTGTCGCATGACTTCTAATACATCTCTCTTGAATTCAGGCAACTCATCTAAAAATAAAACACCATTATGCGCCATAGAAATTTCACCAGGTTGCGGGTAACTTCCGCCACCTACTAACGCCACGTTCGAAATCGTGTGGTGCGGACTTCGAAAAGGCCTTTGATTCATTAATCCTACTTCTTTTAATTTTCCAGCAACGCTGTGAATTTTTGTAGTTTCTAATGCTTCTCTAAGTGTCATTGGTGGTAAAATACTAGGCAAACGTTTGGCTAACATTGTTTTCCCAGCACCAGGTGGACCAATTAATATTACATTATGTCCACCAGCTGCTGCTATTTCCATGCATCGCTTTATACTTTCTTGACCTTTAACGTCACTAAAATCATGTTCGGGAAAATCTAGCGTTTTATAAAACTCAGCGCGAGTGTCAATAGTTGTTGGTTCTAAAGTTCCTTTCCCTTCAAAAAAATCGATAACTTCTTGCACATTTTCAACACCATAAACTTCTAGTCCTGCAACAATAGCAGCTTCTTTTACATTTTGTTTTGGGAGAAAAAAACCTTTAAAGCCTTCTTCTTTTGCTTTTATCGCTATAGGTAATGCCCCTTTAATAGGTTGTAAACTTCCATCTAAAGACAATTCGCCCATAATGATGTACTTATCGACTTCATAAGCTTTAATTTGAGATGAAGCAACAAGAATTCCTACTGCTAAAGTCAAATCATAGGCGGAGCCTTCTTTCCGTAAATCCGCGGGAGCCATGTTTATGGTAATCTTTTTTCCAGGCATATTATAACCATTATTCTTTAAGGCGGCAGCAATACGATAACTACTTTCTTTAATGGCATTATCTGGCAACCCTACAAGATGGTACCCTATTCCTTTATCCATATTCACTTCTACAGTGATTGTTGTGGCTTCGACTCCAAAAACGGCGCTTCCGAAAACTTTAATTAGCATAAAACTTAAATTTGAATGTAAATTAATAAAATATTAGCAGTTACTACAAGTAAATTAATTTAATTTTGAAGTTCTAAAAATAAAAAAATAATTATGGGACTATTTAATGCCATTTTAGGAAACGCTTCGGAAGTAAATATCGAATCCGTATCTAAAGAATTTGAACCTATCTTAATTGATGGTGAAAATATTGAAAAAGCGTATAAACTTATTAAAGACATGTTTATTTTTACCAATAAACGATTAATTCTGGTAGAGAAACAATTGGTTGGTTCAAAAGTCGACTATATGTCTATTCCCTATTTCAATATTCAAAAATTTTCTAAAGAGAGTGCTGGTATTTTAGATTTAGATGCCGAATTGAAAATTTGGCTTAGAAGCGAAAGCACGCCTATTATTAAACAGTTTGGAAAAGGGGGTAATAATATTAATGAAGTATATAAAATTTTGAGTCAACACATATTAAAGTAAATCTATTATAATTAATCTATTATAATATTAAAGGAGTGAATAGCACTATAGTTATTTACTCTTTTTTTTTATGATTTTTTTTATAAGCCCAAAACCTTTTCAATAAAAGTATGAATAATACCTATTCTTTAATTCGGTGTTATTAAAATGTAAAAAAATCATTGAATAACACAAAAAACACATTATTAAATTATAAATTTTGCTATTTAATAATCACATACCCTCAAAATATTGGGGTATATAATGAAAAAATCATAAAAATAATTGTTTATTGACGATTTTTTTAAGGGGTATAAAATCATTTTATACTTTTATCAAAACTTTAAAATCAAAAACAATGCGAAAAATTATTTTAAGTGTGATTCTAATCACGATTTTGGTGTTATCCATTTTTTCTATTTATTTATTTCCAGAGGTTGCAACTTTAGGCGCACACGTTGTAGAACTTAAGTTAGATACTGGAGATACTGCTTGGATGTTAGCAGCTACTGGTCTAGTGTTATTAATGACTCCTGGACTTGGATTCTTTTACGGAGGTATGGTAGGCAAAAAGAATGTTATTAGTACTGTTTTACAAAGCTTTATTGCTATGGTAATTGTTACAGTTCTATGGGTTGTTGTAGCTTTTGGTTTATGCTTTGGTCCATCTATTGGTGGTTTCATTGGTGACCCATCCTACAATATGTTCTTTCAAGGGGTAAGTGCTAACACTGCTTGGGAGCTAGCTCCTACAATTCCTTTTATCTTATTTGCTTTATTTCAAGCTAAATTTGCAATTATTACACCAGCTTTAATAACAGGTGCATTTGCAGAGCGAGTACGTTTCTGGGCTTACCTATTATTTATGGTTTTATTCATATTAGTTGTATATGCTCCTTTATGTCATATGACTTGGCATCCTGACGGCATTTTCTTCGGATGGGGAGTTCTTGATTTCGCTGGTGGTACAGTAGTACACATGAGTGCTGGTTGGGCTGCTCTTGCTGGAGCGATGTTCTTAGGAAAAAGAAAAGTGCCAAAAGCTAATCCTGCACGTATTACTTATGTATTATTAGGAACTGGTTTATTATGGTTTGGTTGGTTCGGTTTCAATGCAGGATCTGCTGTAGGTGCTGGAAGCCTTGCTGCTCAAGCTTTAGGAACTACTACTGTAGCTGCCGCTGCCGCTGCAATGGGTTGGGTATTCCTTGACAAAATATTAGGTCATAAACTTTCTGCAATGGGTGCTTGTATTGGAGCTGTTGTTGGATTAGTTGCTATTACTCCTGCTGCTGGTTTCGTAACCATTCCTTCTGCTCTTGCAATTGGTTTTATTGCGAGTATCGTTAGTAACCTTGTAGTAAGTAAATTCCCTAAAGGTAAAATTGATGATGCTTTAGATGTATTTGCTTGTCACGGAGTTGGTGGTATGGTTGGAATGTTATTAACTGGTGTATTTGCTTCTAAATCTGTAAATGCTATTGTAGGTGATAACCAAGGTTTGATTTATGGTGACGCTACTTTGTTTTTAATTCAATTAAAAGCTTTAGTTCTTGTTTCTATATTTGCTTTCGTAGTATCTTATGCATTATTCTTTATTGTAAATAAAATTACTCCATTAAGAGTTTCTGAAGAAAAAGAAGAATTAGGATTGGACATCTCTCAACATGGTGAATACTTATAGTAATCACTTTTAATTTAATTTTAAAACACTCTAAAGATTCGTTTTTAGAGTGTTTTTTTTTATACTTTATTTCTAGATCAGGCATTTCAATGAATTAACTAAAATCTAGATATATAATAAATTTAGAGAATAGTCAAGGCAACCATTTATTCTCCCCAAAATTTGGTTTTCGTTTTTCTAAAAAGGCATTTCGCCCTTCTTTGGCTTCCTCAGTCATATAAGCTAATCGAGTCGCTTCGCCAGCAAAAACTTGTTGCCCAACCATACCATCATCTGTTAGATTCATGGCAAACTTTAGCATTTTTATAGATGTTGGTGATTTTTGTAGAATTTCTTGCGCCCATTCATAAGCAGTACCTTCTAGCTCAGCGTGCGGAATTACAGCATTTACCATTCCCATATCCATAGCGTCTTGTGCAGAATAATTACGACCTAAAAAGAAAATTTCTCTAGCTTTTTTCTGCCCCACCATTTTAGCCAAATAAGCCGAACCGTAACCGCCATCAAAACTAGTTACATCGGCATCCGTTTGTTTAAAAATAGCATGTTCTTTGCTGGCTAATGTCAAATCGCAAACCACGTGCAAACTGTGTCCGCCGCCAACTGCCCAACCCGGAACGACTGCAATAACAACTTTTGGCATAAATCGAATAATCCGTTGCACTTCAAGAATATTCAATCGGTGTTGACCATCTTCTCCTACATATCCTTGATGACCACGTGCATTTTGATCGCCACCGCTACAAAAAGAGTATATTCCGTCTTTAGAAGAAGGTCCTTCGGCAGAAAGTAAAACCACTCCAATAGAAGTATCTTCTTGAGCATCATAAAATGCAGTATACAATTCTGAAGTCGTTTTTGGACGAAAAGCATTGCGCACATCAGGACGATTAAAAGCAATACGGGCTACACCATTGCATTTTTTATAGGTTATATCTTCAAATTCTCTTACGGTTTTCCAATCTATCATTTTAAATCTCAATTATAGTGTTCAAAAAATTAATCTGCATTTTGAATCAAGTAAATACCATCTTCTTTTATCTCAATTTGTTTGTCTTTATACAAAGAACCAATTGCTTTTTTAAAAGTTTTCTTACTCATTTTCAATACCGTTTTAATATCTTCAGGATGTGAATTGTCATTCAATCGCAAAAAACCACGACTGGCGCGTAACTCATCCAAAATGATTTGGGCATTGGGTTCGATATTCAAATACCCTTGTATTTGAAAAGAAACATCTATTTTATTATCAGGACGAATGGTTTTGATATAACCACGCATTCTATCTCCAGTACGAATGGCATCATCATAAACTTCATCCTTATACACTAATCCTTTGTGCTTTTCATTGATGATGACATTAATACCAATTTCAGTAATATGCGAAACGATTAAATCGACTTCTTCCCCTTTTTCAACAGTTAAATTATCATTATTTAAAAACTGATTGGTTTTGCTTGACGCTACCAAACGATTCGTCTTTTCGTCCATATACAAATAAACGAGATAGCGTTTGCCTTTTTCCATTGGTCGAGCTTGCTCTTTAAACGGAACTAGAATGTCTTTCTCCATTCCCCAATCCATAAAAGCGCCTACCTGATTGACATAATTCACTCGTAAAAGCGCGAATTCGTTCAATAAAATATAAGGTTCTAAAGTAGTGGCAACAGGACGCTCTTCGTGATCTAAATAAACAAAAACGATAAGCTCCTCGCCTATTTCCCATTCGTTAGGGACGTATTTATTAGGTAAAAGTATGTCGTGAATTCCTTCTGGATCAGCGGTTGGATTTCCTAAAAACAATCCTACTTTGGTATCTCTTAATATGGTTAGTGTATTGTATTTTCCTATTTCAATCATTTATATAAGTTGCAAAGGTTCTGAAATGCAAAGGTACAAAGAGGAATGCAAAGTTTTAGAATTATTCGAATATTGCTATAAAAACAAATTAAACCAACTCTTTAAAATATTGCAACAAAATCTTATCGTTTTGTAAAGTTGGAGTAAATACTTCTAAAATACTCGGCTTTTCATTTTGGCTGTATAATGTATCTAAAGCTGATGTCAAACTTTCTGCATCACTGGCTATTGAATATTCAAAACCATACATTTTTGCCAAATGTTCAGCTGTATGGCAATGTGCTGTTTCGAAAAAAGTATTGTATACTTTGGTTTCTTGATGTCCCGGTAAAATTCTAAAAATGCCGCCACCACCGTTATTAATAAGAATTATTTTGAAATTTTTAGGCACATAATCATTCCAAAGACCATTGCTATCGTATATAAAGCCTACATCACCTGTAATTAAAACCGTTTGTCGCTTGCTCATTACTGCGGCTCCAATTGCCGTAGAAGTACTTCCGTCTATACCACTAGTACCTCGATTGCTAAATACAGAAATACTCGAATCTATTGGAAATAATTGCGCATAACGAATGGGTGAACTGTTACTCAATTGCAGCATACTATTTTTAGGTAAACTCGGCATAATAATTTCAAAAGCTTTCAAGTCAGAAAACGGAATTTTATCTAAGTATTTTTGGTGATTAATTATACGCAGTTTTTTAACTGCTTTTCCTTTTTCAAAATAATCACTTAAAACTGTTTTTGTAAAAGGTAATATTTGATTAAAAAAATCATTCGGACAAGCTTCAAAATGATGATTTAAGCAACCGAAAGTATTATACGCTCTTAAAGAATCTATATGCCAATGGTGCTTCGGTTTATACTGTCTTAAAAAAGCTTTAACTCTTTTAGAAACAATCATTCCACCAAAAGTTATTAAAATATCAGGCTGAAAAGCTTTAAAATCTTTCTCTTTAAAAGGAGTTATTATAGTATCAATGTTCGAAAGAAAACTAGGATGATGCCAATTTGATGTTGTTTCGGTCATGACGATAATAGAAGGGTCATTAGCAATTGCATTTGTGATTTCCTCATCTATTTCGTTTGGAGCATTTACCCCTACTACTATCAATTTTTTTGTTGCTGAGTTCCATAAATTCGTATAAGCAATGATATCATCAATCGCTATTGTTTTATACACTTTAGAAAATGCCGAAATGGTTGGATCAACAGTCATTTTTCGAACCGTTTGATACAAAGGCTCTTCAAAAGGTGCATTGATGTGCGTTGGTCCTTTTTGGGTGTAAGCAATATTTATGGCATTGTTAATCTTACTATCATTTTCATTAGATTCACCTTCTGTAAGATTGGCATTGTACAACGAATGGTTTTGAAACACATCCATTTGCCTGATGGTTTGTCCATCGCCAATATCAATTTTTGAGAATGGCCTATCGGCAGAGATTACAATTAAAGGTATTTGACTGTAAAAAGCTTCAGCAAAAGCGGGATAATAATTTAATAAAGCAGAACCTGAAGTACAAACTAATGCAACTGGCTTACTAAGTTGTTGTGCAATACCCAATGCAAAAAAAGCGGCACAACGTTCGTCGGCAACACTGTAACAAGTAAATTCTGGATTATTCACAAAACCCAAAGTTAATGGTGCATTTCTAGAACCGGGAGAAATAACAATTTGAGTAATCCCTTTGGTTAAACAAATTTGAATAATACTTTGAGCAAGTGGAATTTTAGGATAAATCATTATATAAAATTGATACTTCAATTGAAACAATATGAGTAGGCTAACAAATTTAACATTTTGCCTTTACATTTTTAGAAAAAAGGCATAAACTTTATATATATTTGATTAAAGTATCAAAAAATCCGATGAACGTAACAATTAGGCCAGCAACGATTAATGATTTACCAGCAATTTTAGCAATAGTTAATTATGCTATACTACATACTACTGCAAATTATAACTATGATATTCAAACTATTGAAATTCAGAGTCAATGGTTTTTTGATAAAGAAAAGCAAAATTTCCCAGTAGTTGTTGCTGAAATTAATGGTCTAACAATTGGTTATGGAACCTATGGCACTTTTAGAGAAAAAATTGGCTATAAATACACTGTTGAACATTCTGTTTATGTTTCAGAAGATTATATTGGAAAAGGAATTGGAAAACTCCTTTTAAACGAATTAATTGTATTGGCTAAATCACAAAGGTACCACACTATGATAGGCGCCATAGATGCTAATAATTCAGGAAGCATTGCTTTTCATAAAAAATTTGGTTTTAAAGAATGTGGAGTTGTTAAAGAAGCGGCTTTTAAATTTGATAAATGGCTCGATTTGTTATTTATGCAATTAATTTTAAAAGAATAAAAATTAACTTTTTATCCAATTTATAATAACATCATCTGTAGGTGAAACTTGAGGTGAAATTACCTTTTCTAATTCGCCTTTTTCATTGATTAAATATTTTTGAAAATTCCATTCTACTTCTGAATCTTGCAAACCATTTTTAGATTTTTGTGTCAAAAATTGATACACTTTATCCATATCATTTCCTTTCACCGAAATTTTACTCATCATTGGAAAAGTGACTCCATAATTTTGTTGACAAAAAGCACCTATTTCTTCATTTGTACCTGGCTCCTGCTGACCAAAATTATTCGCTGGAAAACCAATAATTACAAAATTTTTGTCTTTATACTCTTTGTAAATTTTTTCTAAGCCTTTGTATTGTGGAGTCAAACCGCATTTAGAAGCCGTGTTTACAATCATTATTTTTTTACCTTTAAGAGTTGCAAAATCAAAGGTTTTACCTGATAAATCTTCTACCTTAAATTGATAGATGTTTTGTTTTTCCATAACAGTAGTTTTCGTAACGGTTTTAGTTTGACTTTGTCCTTGGCAAGATACCAGTAAAATGGAGCCTACTAAAATTGTAACTATTTTTTTCATTTGAAATTTTTTATAAAATTAGTTTAAATTGTAAAGGTAAAACGATGAGCAACTATTAAAGTTATAATAATCTTTATTTAATAAACCCATCGATAAAATCACCAATTGGTTTAACAACAAAAACATACAAATATCTATTTATAACTTATATATTATTTTAGCATTAATAAAAAATGAGTTCCAGTAAAAAATGAATAAAATCTAAACTTTGTATTGATTTTGTAACTTAGATTAAGTGGAAATTAAGTTTAGTTCAATTAGTATTAAAGGTGTTTTTTCTATTTTTAAATTGTTTTACTCCAAATATTTTATAGAAAAACTATATAGATTTATCATTTATAGAATCAAAGATTAAATCATAGCCTACTTTCACTAAAACTTAAAAATTTAAATGGATTCATTTTAAAGTAACGATTTATAAATGTAAATTTGTATTCCAAAATATTCAAATGAAAGTTAAAGTTATAATTGCCTATATCATTTTATGTTTTTCCAGCATTTCGTGTTCGCAAGCTCAAAAAACAGAATTTTCAAGAAAAGCATTAGAAGAAAAGATTATTACTGTAGACGGAAATCCTATTGCCTTTCAAGACGTTTTAAATCAATACAAAGGAAAAACTATAGTAATAGAGATTTGGGCATCGTGGTGTGGCGACTGTATTAAAGCAATGCCCAAAATAAAAGAACTACAAAATACCAATCCCGAAGTTACTTACCTGTTTTTTTCATTAGATAAAACAATCGACAAATGGAAAGCTGGTATAGAGAAACATCAAATTAATGGGGACCACTATTTTATTAAAAACGGAATGAACGGTTCGTTTGGAAAAGCATTAGACTTAGATTGGATTCCAAGATATATAATCATTGATAAAACTGGAAAAATTATTGTCTATCGAGCAATAGAAACTGACTTTGAATTAATAAACACAACCTTAAAATCACTTAAATAATGAGACACAAAATTGTTGCAGGGAACTGGAAAATGCATAAAAATGCTGAAGATACAGAAGATTTATTAAACGACTTAATCGATAAATTGCCAAATGACAAAGATGTAGAAATTATAGTTGCTCCAACTTTTGTAAACCTATCCTCGGCAGTAAATCATTTAGAGTTTACAAACATTCAAGTAGCTGCACAAAACATGCATCAAGCTGAAAGTGGTGCTTTTACTGGAGAAATATCAGCCGATATGCTAAAAAGTATTGGTGTAAACACTGTGATTTTAGGTCATTCAGAACGTCGTGCAATTTTTCATGAAACTGACTCTATAATTTCATTTAAAGTAGACGCAGCGTTAAAACACGATTTAAGAGTAATTTTTTGTTTTGGAGAAGAACTAAAAGATCGTCAAAACAATCAACATTTTAATGTAGTTGAAAACCAATTAAAAGACGGATTATTTCAAATTGATAAATCAGATTGGGAAAACATCGTACTAGCTTATGAACCGGTTTGGGCAATAGGAACGGGTGAAACGGCATCGCCAGAACAAGCTCAAGAAATGCACGAATTTATTAGAGAAACTGTTCGTAAAGCTTTTGGAAGTGATATTGCCGAAAACGTTTCGATTCTTTATGGAGGAAGTGTAAAACCTGACAATGCTAAAGAAATTTTTGGAAAACCAGATGTTGACGGAGGATTAATTGGAGGTGCTGCACTAAAAGCAGATGATTTTGCTGCAATTGCTAATGCTATTTAAAACGAATTAAGTAAGTAACGTAAAGAGATTTGGATATAAGTATTCAAGTCTCTTTTTTTAATTCAACAAAAGAGATTCTTACCTTTACAAAAAAATAAAATGTCAAATATCTATTTAGGTTATCATTTTACAGTTGAACCAAAAGATTTGGGTTCTGAAATTCTAGTTGCTGAATTAGGCGAATTGCCTTTCGAAAGTTTCATAGAAAGTGATTTTGGAGTTACCGCCTATATTCAAAAACAATTTTGGAATGAAACAATTTTAGAAGAGGTTCAAATCTTGAATTCGCCTGAATTTGTAATTTCTTACACCATCGAAGAAATAGAACAAGTAAATTGGAATGAGGAATGGGAAAAGAATTTTGAAGCAATTGATGTTGACGGAAAATGTCATGTACGTGCTCCATTTCATCCAAAAACCAATGCTGAGTTTGATATTATTATTGAGCCAAAAATGAGTTTCGGAACAGGTCATCACGAAACTACCCACATGATGATTCAGCATTTATTAGAAACAGATGTTGCTGAAATGAAAACACTTGATATGGGCTGTGGAACAGCAATTCTTGCCATTCTTGCAGAAATGAAAGGAGCAAAACCTATTGATGCTATAGATATTGACAATTGGTGTTATTTAAACTCTATTGAAAATGCCGAACGCAACAATTGCAAAAACATTACGGTTTATGAGGGAGATGCAGCAATATTAAAAGATAAAAAATACGATTTGATTATTGCAAACATCAATAGAAATATTTTGTTGAACGACATGCAAAGTTATGTAGATTGTCTTAATCCAAAAGGCACGATTTTATTTAGCGGATTTTATACAGAAGACATTCCATTTATTGATGCTTCTTGTATTGAAAAAGGATTAACTTTTGTTAAAAAATTGGAAAGAAACAATTGGGTTTCTTTAAAATATGTAAATTAGCATTTGTATTTTTTAGAACAAAAGTCAAATAATTATAAAGGTCTGAAAATGGCAACAATAGAAAAAACTCAACAGGATACCTCAGTACTAGAAGCAGTAGACATTAACAATGAAATTGTACTTTTTAATGATGATGTTAATACTTTTGATCATGTTATTGAAACTTTAATAGCGGTTTGCAATCACACTGCTATTCAAGCCGAACAATGTGCTATTTTAGTACATTACAAAGGAAAATGCACCGTAAAAACAGGTTCATTTGAAGAACTAAAACCACAATGTACACAATTATTAGAGGCAGGTTTGAGTGCAGAGATTGTATAAATAAACCTGATTTAATTTAATGCGGTAATTTATTTTTAATTAATCCGTAAATAAAAGTTCCTAATAAAGCTCCAAAAAGCACCAATACCATTGGCAAAAATCCTGCACCTAACAAAATAAAAATGGGTCCAGGACATGACCCAACCAATGCCCAGCCTAGTCCAAAAATAATTCCACCAGCCAAAAACCTTACAGATCCTTTCTCTTTATCAGGAACTACGATTGGCACTCCTTGTATATTTTTTAATTGTAATTTTTTTATAATTTGTAGTCCAATAATACCTGTTGCAATAGCCACCATAATAATTCCATACATATGAAACGATTGAAATTGAAACATTTCATAAATGCGATACCAAGAAACAGCTTCCGATTTTGTGAGTACAATCCCGAAAACAAATCCAACAAGTAGGTATTTTAATGCTTTCATATTTCTAAAAAATTAAGGGTAAAATTAAATGTGACATTACTAATCCGCCTATAAAAAATCCAATAACGGCTTTTAAAGATTGTATTTGCAAATTACTTATTCCTGCAATGGCATGACCAGAAGTACATCCAGAAGCATAACGTGAACCAAAACCAATTAAAATTCCTCCAATAATAAGTATAAAAATCATCTTTGGAGATTGAAAAACTTCATTTTCAAATAAAGTATTTGGTAATAACTTTCCGTTTGGAGCATCAATTCCCATTTTTGCTAATTGCTCGATAGTTTTAGGATTAATTGATACATTGGTAGAATGACTCAAAAAATGTACCGCTACAATTCCACCTAAGATAGATCCAAGAACAACTGCCAGATTCCATCTATTAGACTTCCAATTAAACTTAAAATAATCTGAAAACCTATCAGCGCCCACCATAGTACAAAGTGTTTCTAAATTAGAAGACATTCCAAATGTTTTTCCAAAATAATTTAGTGTTAGCATGATTATTGCAATTAAAAAGCCGGAAACATACCAAGGCCAAGTCTGAAATAAAATATCCATAAATATAATAGTTTATACAAAAATAAGAATTCAAATGATTTTAGAAGCTAAATATGTAGAATTTGAAATAAACTAGTATTTTTGAATAGAAATTTAAAACTGAATTCGATGAAAAAAATAGCCATAGAAATAAAATGGGGACTCCTTTTTAGTATTGCTACTCTCGTTTGGATGATAATAGAGAATGTCGTTGGACTACATGATAAATACATAAGTAAACACCTCATATACACAAATTTATTTGCTATAATTGCGATTGCAATATATTTTTTAGCATTAAAAGAAAAAAAACACTCTATTTTTAACGGGAAAATGACTTGGCGACAAGGCTTTATTTCAGGTGTTACTTTATCAATTGTTATTAGTTTTTTGAGTCCATTGGTACAATACATCACATTTACCCTTATTACTCCTCAGTTTTTCACAAACATAATTAAGTATGCTGTTGAAAATAAAGTACAAACACAAGAACAAGCAGAGGCCTATTTTAGTTTAAAAAACTATATGCTACAGGGTGTCTTTGGTGGATTGTCTATGGGAGTTTTTACGTCAGCAATTGTTGCCTTTATTCTAAAAACTAAAAATTATAAAAACTAAAAATGAAAGTACACTTTTTTATTCTTCTTGTATTTTGCTCATTATGTTCCTGCGTTAGTACAAAATCAACTTTAAAAAACATTGATGAGTCAGCCCCTATTCCTAAACTTACAAACCAAAATACTTTTGTAATAACTGCATATAGTAAAGACGAAAAATACGGATATGACAAAGATTATCCAATAAATGTATTTTTTGGGAATACAAAAAATGAAGTCATCAATCAGGAACGCTTTTTAAATGCATTGGCAGGACCAAAAGGCGAAAAAATTAAATTCGAAAAAATAGAAAGTTGTTGCCCTTTTCCAACCAAGAAAAGTGAAATGGGTGTTGGATTACTTGATGTTTATGAAATAACATGGGAAGGACAAAAAACACCAATTAAATTATACTTTAATATCTATGAGAAAGGTGCTTTGATGGTTCCTCTTGGTTTAAGTTTAAAAAAATAATTTTAAAAACATTTGAATACCTTTCTTTATTAGATATTCATATTTCCTAATTACATTTGTTTCCTCAAAAAAATCACTATGAACTTACAACATATTCCACAAATAAAACATCTTGATAGCGGTAATTTTTTTCTTCTGTCAGGTCCATGCGCTATAGAAGGTGAAGAAATGGCTATGCGAATTGCCGAAAAATTAGTTACAATTACCGATACATTAAAAATTCCATACGTTTTTAAAGGGTCATTTAAAAAAGCAAATCGTTCTAGAATTGACAGCTTTTCAGGAATTGGTGATGAAAAAGCATTAAAAATACTCAGAAAAGTTTCTGAAACTTTTGGAGTTCCAACCGTAACAGATATACATACTAATGAAGATGCCGTGATGGCTGCTGCTTATGTTGATGTATTACAAATTCCAGCATTTTTAGTTCGCCAAACTGATTTAGTTTTAGCAGCAGCCAATACTGGAAAGGTTGTTAACTTAAAGAAAGGGCAATTTATGAGTCCAGAAAGTATGAAGCATGCTGTACAAAAGGTATTGGATTGTAACAACCAAAACGTAATGGTTACTGATAGAGGAACCATGTTTGGCTATCAAGATATGATCGTAGATTTTAGAGGAATACCAACTTTACAACAATTTGCTACGACTGTTCTTGACGTAACACATTCCTTGCAACAACCGAATCAAACTACTGGAGTTACTGGTGGAAGACCTGATATGATTGAAACTGTTGCAAAAGCAGGAATAGCTGTTGGTGTAGATGGTATATTTATTGAAACCCATTTCGATCCTGCAAATGCTAAAAGCGATGGTGCAAATATGCTTCATTTAGATCTTTTTGAAGGTCTAATGACAAAATTAGTAGCGATAAGACAAACTATAAATCAATTTTAATTATTTTCACTTCTATATTTTAAAAAGCGTCTTAACAATTATTTGTTAAGACGTTTTTTTATTAAAAGACCTTATCGGTACTATTCAAAAATAAAAATTATAAAGGATATCATATAATCAATTAATAAATGAATTTTAAAGAATATTGCATTATTTATATTGAAAAATGATTTAGTTGATAAAAATTGACTTTTTTATTATAATATGATGTATTTTTATCAATGATTACTCGAAAACAATGTTTTTTTTACAATATTTGTATAAATGATTTAAATAAAAAAACATGTCCATCAAAATAGCCATTTCACACAAAACAGCTTACAAATTTGACCGAAGTGTAAAGCTATTTCCCCATATTTTCAGACTTCGCCCTGCTGCTCACTCTCGAACATCGATTGAAGGATATACCTTTAAAATTTATCCAGAAAACCATTTTATCAATTGGCAACAAGACCCTTTTGGTAATTACCAAGCAAGAGTTGTTTTTAATGAATTGGCTACTGAGTTAAGAGTAGAAGTTGAAGTTATTGCCAAATTACAGGTGATAAATCCTTTTGATTTTTTTGTTGAAGAATATGCTGAAAAATTTCCATTTAAATATGATAAAAATCTTGAGAAAGAGTTATCTCTCTATTTGGAAATAAAAGAAACTGGGATTGAGATGTCAAAGTTTATTTCGCATTTGGCATTACAAAAAGACCTCATCACAGTTGATTTTTTAGTTTACGCCAATCAGCAAGTATTCAATTTATTAAATTATAATATTCGATTGGAAGTTGGAGTACAAAGTTGCGAAGAAACCATGACCATTAAAAGTGGCTCTTGTCGCGATTTTGCTTGGTTATTGGTACAAGTACTTCGAAGCCTAGGATTAGCAGCACGCTTTGTTTCTGGTTATTTAGTACAGCTTACCCCAGATGTAAAATCGCTTGATGGTCCTTCTGGTCCTGAAAAAGACTTTACCGATTTGCATGCATGGGTAGAAGTTTATTTGCCTGGAGCGGGCTGGATTGGACTTGATCCTACTTCTGGACTTTTTGCTGGCGAAGGTCATATTCCTTTATGTTGCACTCCTGATTATGAAAGTGCAGCACCTGTAACTGGAGCTACCGAAATTTGTAATGTAGAATTTGAATTTGATAATAGTGTATTCCGAATTCATGAAAATCCTAGAGTAACCAAACCCTACACAGAAGAACAATGGAGTAAGGTAATGAAAGTAGGTAATGATGTAGAAAAAGACTTGATGGAAGGTGATGTAAGACTTACCATGGGTGGCGAACCCACCTTTGTTTCTATAGATGATTTTGAATCTCCTGAATGGAATTCTACCGCTGATGGACCTTTAAAACGGAAATTGGCTTATGATTTAGCACTTCGTTTAAAAAAACGTTTTGCTCATGGTGGTTTATTACATTTTGGACAAGGAAAATGGTATCCGGGCGAATTATTTCCTCGTTGGCAATATGCACTTTACTGGAGAAAAGATGGGCTTCCATTATGGAAAAATGATGATTTGATAGCTAAAGAAGGACAAACCAATTTTACTTTTCACGATGCTGAACGATTTGCTATTGAGCTAACAAAATATTTAGGAATTGCAGTAACCAACATTACTCCTACTTATGAAGATCCAATTTATTGGGCTTTAGAAGAAGGAAAACTTCCTGTAAATCTTGATCCTTTGGCAGTAAACTTAAAAGATTCTGTGCAGCGACATACTTTGGCAAAATTATTAGAAAAAAGGCTTGAACAATCCTGCTGGTTTTGTAGTTCCAATTAAATGGATACACGAATCCAATTCTTGGTTAAGTTGCGTTTGGGAATTTAGAAGACAACAATGTTATCTCATACGAGGTAATTCTCCAATAGGTTTGCGATTGCCATTAGAATCTTTACCTAAAGTCTCAAAACTGAAAAGAGAACAACCCATTGAGCGAAGTTTATTTGAAGAGTTGCCTCCATTAGGAAATTATTATCAATCGCTTGAAGAGCGTTACGAAACTACTTCTGCAACATTTAAAGCTCCAAAACGAAAACCAATAGAAGATGAAGTCGAAGAAAATGAATCTTTACTTTTTGAAACAGAGACATTTTCAACGGCATTATGTGTGGAAGAACGAGACGGTATCATTTATGTTTTTCTTCCTCCAACGGATTATTTAGAAACCTATTTAGACTTGATTGCTTCGGTAGAAACTACTGCTGAAAAATTACAAATACCAGTTAGAATTGAAGGGTATCAGCCCAAATCTGATTATCGTATAGAAAAAATGATGGTTACCCCAGACCCCGGAGTAATTGAGGTAAATGTGCATCCCGCAAAATCATGGCAAGAAATTGTTGATAATACAACTGCGCTTTATGAAGAGGCATTTTTATCTCGTTTAGGAACTGATAAATATATGGTTGATGGTCGTCATACCGGAACCGGCGGAGGCAATCACGTTACCCTTGGCGCTGCAAAGCCCGAAGACAGTCCGCTTTTAAGAAGACCTGATTTGCTCCGAAGCTTAATTACTTATTGGCAACATCACCCGGTTTTGAGTTATCTTTTTGCTGGTCCGTTCATAGGTCCTACAAGTCAAGCACCTAGAATTGACGAAGGACGAGATGAACGCCTTTATGAAATGGAAATTGCTTTTGAGCAAATACCTGACGATGAAGAAGTTCCTTTTTGGATGGTTGACCGAATTTTTAGAAATTTATTGGTAGATATAACAGGAAACACGCATCGCACTGAGTTTTGCATTGATAAATTGTACTCTCCAGATTCTTCGACTGGAAGATTAGG
This sequence comes from Flavobacterium myungsuense, assembly GCF_042677265.1. Taxonomy (NCBI): domain Bacteria; kingdom Pseudomonadati; phylum Bacteroidota; class Flavobacteriia; order Flavobacteriales; family Flavobacteriaceae; genus Flavobacterium; species Flavobacterium myungsuense. The sequence continues at coordinate 108,519 of NZ_JBHTIZ010000046.1, forward strand.
GATATTAGAACTAAGAGCTTTTGATATGCCACCACACAAACACATGAATTTAGTACAGACTTTATTAGTAAGGGCATTAGTAGCAAAATTTTGGAAAAATCCTTATAAGAAAAAATTAGTAAGATGGGGAACAGAACTTCATGACAAATTTTTATTGCCACATTTTGCCTATTTGGATATGATAGATGTAGTGAATGACTTAAAAGAGTCCGGTTATGACTTTGATATTTCTTGGTTTGATCCATTTTTTGAATTTAGATTTCCACATCATGGCGGAATTACGGTTGATAATATCCAACTAGAAATACGATTAGGAATAGAACCTTGGCACGTTTTGGGCGAAGAATTATCCAATTCTGGAACTGCTCGCTTTGTAGACTCTTCTTTAGAAAGGTTACAAGTAAAAGTTTCAGGTATCATTCCTGATCGCCATATTTTGCTATGCAAAGGTTGCCGAATTCCACTGAGAAGTACAGGTACAAAAGGCGAATATGTTGCTGGGATTCGCTACAAAGCGTGGAATCCACCATCAGCTTTACATCCAAATATTGGTGTTGATGTACCGTTAGTTTTTGATATTGTTGATACTTGGAACGATCGCGTCATTGGTGGTTGTACCTATTTTGTATCACATCCCGGAGGAAGAAGTTTTGAAACCTATCCTGTAAACAGTTATGAAGCTGAATCTCGAAAAATTAGTCGTTTCTGGGATTTTGGGCACACTCCTTCTAGTACCTTAGAACAAACTTCACCAATTATAAATTCACCAACAGCTTCTCGTTTTGTTGCTGAAAATAAATCAGACCTTAAACCAGAAACCCCAATAGAATTAATAAATCCTGAATATCCAAGTACTTTAGATTTAAGACATTATTGGGTAGCAAAAAAATAAAAAGATGATGGAAGCATTCAAAAAAGTATAATTTCTTGTCGTTTTACAATAAAACTAGTATTTTGCAGGAATTATAAAGAATGTAAATCATAGAAAAAACAGATATGATTCAAGATATTTCGTTGGGGCTTTTAAATTCATATAAAGAAGCCATCAACTCATATGATGAAGTAATAGACCAAAACGGCGATGTAAAACCCTATTGGAAGAATCTTTTCGATACCCTAGAATCTATAGGTATGGAAAAATTAGAAGTACTGAATCACGAAATTATAAAAAAATTAAAAGAGAATGGTGTAACATATAACGTTTATAACTCTTCCAATGGAATGAATCGGCCTTGGAAATTAGATCCTATCCCGTTTCTTATTCATCAATCAGAATGGGAGACTATTGAAAAAGGAATAAAACAAAGAGCTCATTTATTAGATTTAATTCTGAAAGACCTATACGGCCCTCAACTTTTGATTAAAAATGGAATAATTCCTGCAGAATTGGTTTTTGATAATTCTGGTTTTCTTTTACCTTGTTTTGATATCAAACAAAAACAAAATCACCAACTGCTCTTGTATGCTTGTGATTTAGCCAGAGGTCCAGATGGCAAAATGTGGCTATTAGACAATCGAATTCAATCGCCTTCAGGATCAGGTTATGCTTTAGAAAATAGAATTGTAATGAGTAAGGTGTTTCCTGAACTTAACAAAAATATTTTTAGAAGTAAACTTTCCCCCTATTTCAATCATTTACAAGAAACTGTTGACTCTTTAGGCTCTGTTAATAACGAAAACCCTAATGTTGTTTTCTTAACCCCTGGACCCGGAAATGAAACCTATTTTGAACACGTTTACCTTTCATCCTATTTAGGATACACACTTGTTCAAGGAAATGATTTATTAGTTAGAGATGGCTATGTTTGGCTAAAATCAATAGATCAATTAGAACGAGTTGATGTTATTATTAGAAGAGTTGATGATGAATGGTGTGACCCTTTAGAATTAATAAAGACTTCACTTCTTGGGGTACCTGGTTTACTGCAAGTCATGCGTTTAGGAAATGTTACCGTTTTAAATCCGCCAGGAACTAGTGTTTTAGAGAATTATGGGTTAATGGCATTCATGCAAAATGCGTGCAAATTTTTACTTAACGAACCTTTACTAATAAGCTCAGTGGCAACGTGGTGGTGTGGCCAAAGTAAAGAATTAGATTATGTTTTAAATAATTTACCCAAATTAATCATTAAAAGAACCAATCGCAAACAAGGTTTTAGATCTATTTATGGAAGACTTTTAACTTTTGAAGAATTAATAGATTTAAAAAATTTGATTTTAAAAAGTCCAAAAGATTATGTAGCACAAGAAGAAGTTAGTCTTTCTACAACTCCATCATTAATTGACGGGAAAATAGTTCCAAGATTTGCTGCAATGAGAGCTTTTTTAGTTTCTGACGGAAATAACGATTATAAGGTTATGCAAGGCGGATTAACGAGAAGTTCTGTGATAAAAGACAAGTTTGAGATTTCTAATCAATTCGGAGGTCTATCAAAAGATACTTGGATAATTACAGATGCGCCCAAAGATAACGAACGTTTAATAGTTAGAAAAAACACTACAAATCAACATACAAATTCCTTAACTAGTAGAAACGCTGAAAATCTTTTTTGGTTAGGAAGATTATGCGAACGCACTATGGCATTGCGATGTTTCTTAAAAATTATTCTCAATCGACTTAATGAAAATGTAAATCGAAAAGGAAAAAAACAGCCCGAATTTTTAATCGTTTTGCTCAAATCGCTTACTCATTTAACACAAACGTATCCTGGTTTTGTAGGAAAAGATTCTAAAGATGGTGAAGAAGAAATAAATGACGCTATTTTTGAAAATCCAATACCAGAATTAGTGCTACTTATTAATGACTCTAAAAAAGTAGGTTCAGTAACTTATAATCTTCAATCGTTGTTGAATACCATTAATCAAGTAAGTGAAAAATGGAATCACGATAATCGTAGAATCATTAATTTATTAGAAGATAGTCTCTTTTATTTAAAAAAATCACATTCAAGAAACATAAGCGAGTTTGATCACAGTCTAGATAAATTATACATTAGGCTTTTTTCTTTTTATGGAAATATATTTGAGACACTCCCAAGAGATAATGGGTTCTATTTGTTAGAAGCAGGAAAAAATATTGAACGAATATTATCTTTGATTTCTGTTTTACGCTCTACTTTTAACTTCAAAAATAATGAGGAAGTAGAAAGTGTATTAATGGAAGCAGTTTTAGAAAATCATCATTTGCTTGCACAATACCGAAGCATCTATAAATCACATTTAAGCTTAATAACGGTAATTAACTTGATTTTCTTAGAGAAAAACTTACCTTACACCCTTTCGTATTTATTAGACACATTATCGAATTGTTTGTCAAAACTTCCAAAAACTATTGACCCTAACAGATTAAGTATTGCAGAGAAAACTGTTTTAGAAGCTAGTACAATAATTCAATTGATTGATGCAGAACGATTGGTAATAGCCGATGAAGAAACAAATTTTCGTGCTGAATTTGACAAAACGCTAGAGCAAGTTTTCGAATTGATTTCAACCGCTACAAGCAATCTTACCAGCCAATATTTTAATCATTCTATGATGCAACATTCCTTTTTAGATACCACAGAAAAAATAAATTCTGATGAAATATAAGTTAAGACATCAAACGGTATATACTTATGTAAATCCTGTACATAATTATCAGAGTGTGCTTTGTTTGCAACCTTTAACATTACCCAATCAAATATGTCGTGATTTTAAAATAGAAATTGAACCCACTCCATCAAAAATATATTCAAGAGTAGATTATTTTGGTAATACTCAACATTATTTTTCAATTCATGAACCTCATAAAGTACTAAAAGTTATAGTGACTAGTGAAATAGAAAACACACCTAAAAATACACTGCCCATAAATAATATTAGTTGTCAAGAAGCCAAATTATTGTTTAGTAGCAATCATACTCTAAAGCTGGAACTTTTACAATACCAATTGCCAAGTCAATTCATTGTTTGGGATGAAGAAATCATAAGTTTTGCTAAGACTTGCTTCTCTCCTTCAGCATCATTATATGAAAGTGTTGAACGATTATCAAAAAAGATATATACAGAATTTCAATTTAAATCAGGTTTTACAACTATAAATACTCCATTAAAAACTGTTCTTAAAGAGAAAAAAGGGGTTTGTCAAGATTTTTCTCACTTAGCTATAGCCTGTATTCGTAGTATGGGTTTTGCAGCAAAATATGTGAGCGGTTATATCGAAACATTACCACCGAAAGACAAACCAAAATTACAAGGTTCTGATGCTTCACATGCTTGGATATCTGTATATATTCCAGAAATGGGCTGGTGTGAATTTGACCCTACTAATAATATGATTCCACAACAAAGACATATTGTAACTGCATACGGCAGAGATTTTGCAGATGTATCTCCACTAAAAGGAATCATTTTTAGTTCAGGTGAACATAAAGTAAAGGTAGAGGTTGATGTAATTCCTGTCTTTAATGAATAATCTTTATATTTTAGCTTAAACTAGCTTTCGATTTCTCATAAAAAGTGTAGTTTTGCACCCAATTCTTGTTATACAAGTATTTTCTTTATAAATTTTCCTAAAACTAAAATCCCATTCGCTCTAAACATCCTCTATTATCTGACGGAAAAGCCACCGTTGTAGATCAAAATAAGGCTAATTTATTATTTCAAGAAATCTTGACATTAGAATTGCCTTTTGGTTATCAGCAAGCTAATTGCCATAATCTATCCCATTATATTTGTTTGTATTTTGAATCTAAAAAAATTACAACTTCTAAAATTTGGGCCTTTACACCAGGAATCTATTCTGATACAAGCACAAAACTTATTTCGTTTACTGATAAAAAAAAGTTATCTCCAAACGGAAAAATTGACTGGGGATATCATGTAGCTACAGTATTACATGTAGAAATGGGTAGTAAAATTAAAAAGATGGTATTTGATTTAGGTTTGTTTCCTAACCGAATGGTACATTATAGAGAATGGCTTGCCAAATTAAAAACTCGAAAACTTATTTATCTTATAATGGATTCAGATTGGTATTTGTTTAACTCTACGCTAGTATCCAATTCTCAAAATCAATTTTATCAAGAAAATAATGAAAACTTAGTAAAACCGAATGTGGTATTACCTGAATGGTTTTCTGACAAACTTATTACTGATTTCTTTAAATACGAAGAAGACAGCAAAGACAATCATTGGTTAGAAAAAGGAATTGCTATTAATGCGACAGCTATTCAATTTTATCATACCGAAATAGAACCAATTTTAAATTCAAAAAGTGATTTACTTAATGATTATCGTGATTTAGCAGGTAATGTTTTCAATTTTGAAACTGTTTTTCGTGACAACATGTTCAATTATGAAATGACTAAAGAGTTTCAAAAGAAACACTTTGTAATAATTGAAGAATATCGAAAAATTTATGAAAGTGAATTTGAAAAATGGAAATGGAGAGTATTCAATTTAAACAAAAATTAGTAGAATAAGTTCATAATTGGAATTTAAAAAAGAGTAAGATTTTATGCTTACTCTTTTAATACTCTAATACTTTTATCTCGAATAATTTGGCGCTTCTTTAGTTATGGTTACATTATGAGGATGACTTTCATTGATTCCACTAGCCGTAATGCGAACAAAACGACCTGTTTCTTGTAAAGTAGGAATGTCTTTAGATCCGCAATAGCCCATTCCGGCACGAAGTCCGCCTATGAATTGTTGCATGCTTTCGTTCAATTCTCCTTTATATGGTACACGCCCCACAATTCCTTCAGGAACCAGTTTCTTAACATCGTCTTCTACATCTTGAAAATAACGGTCTTTAGAACCTTCTTGCATGGCTTCAACGGAACCCATTCCTCGATAGGATTTGAATTTTCTGCCTTCAAAAATGATTGTTTCACCAGGTGATTCCATGGTTCCTGCTAATAGGGAACCAAGCATCACACAGTCGGCACCTGCTGCAATTGCCTTAGGAATATCTCCTGTATATCGAATACCACCATCGGCTATTACTGGAACTCCTGTTCCTTTGATGGCTGCAGCCACTTCTAGAACAGCGGAGAATTGGGGAAACCCTACTCCTGCTACAATACGAGTGGTACAAATGGAACCAGGACCGATTCCAACTTTAACTCCATCGGCACCATTTTCTACCAAGAATTTAGCTGCTTCTGGAGTAGCTATATTGCCCACAATAATGTCGATTTTAGGATACTGAGCTTTAATCGCTTTTAGAACATTAACAACACCTTGAGTATGCCCGTGAGCAGTATCAATAATTAAGGCATCTACACCAGAATGAATAAGTGCAGTAGCTCTTTCTAGAGAATCCGCTGTAACGCCAATAGCCGCTGCAACTCTCAAACGTCCGTATACATCTTTGTTAGCAATAGGTTTTTGAGTAAGTTTCGTAATGTCTCTAAAGGTAATTAGGCCTACTAATTTATAATTGGCATTCACTACAGGGAGTTTTTCTATTTTGTTGCCTTGCAAAACTACTTCGGCTTGTTCTAAGGATGTACCTTCGGCTACGGTTACTAAGTTTTCACTTGTCATTACCTCAACAATAGGTCTAGCATTGTTTTTTTCGAAACGTAAATCTCTATTGGTAACAATTCCTTTTAATATTTGATTTTCATCCACAATTGGAATACCGCCAATGCCATATTCTTTCATGGCATTTTTAGCATCGGCTACCGTAGATGTTAGCGGTAAAGTGACTGGATCGATAATCATTCCAGATTCGGCACGTTTTACTTTACGCACTTTAGCAGCTTGTTGCTCGATGGTCATGTTTTTATGCAAAACACCAATTCCTCCTTCTTGAGCCATAGCTATTGCCATCGAACTTTCAGTAACGGTATCCATTGCTGCCGATACTATGGGAACATTAAGTGTAATGTTTCTTGAAAATTTAGATTGAATACTCACTTCTCGCGGAAGTACATTCGAGTAATTAGGAACTAATAGTACATCATCGTAGGTTAAACCTTCTCCGACTATTTTAGTATTGTGTGCGTTCATTGCAATTTGTAGTTGTAGTTAAATTGCGTGCAAATATAGTAAAAAATGTAGTTGGTAAATAGTAATTGGCGTTCGATTTTGAAAATTTAATACTAAATGCTATTTGATTAGCCCAGATGGAAATGAAAATCATTTTATTGAAAAACCCTATTTTTTGTTGGGCTAAAAAAGCGACCAACGGAAGCTCTTTTTAGTGCTTACAAAAAAAGGATTTTTGATAAAAGAATTGGAATGGACAGCTGGAAATTGCTTCTAATGAAACTCCCTAAATAATTTGGTTGCCTGTGTATATGCCTTTTCGAAATGTGTTGGACTTGTATTCGTTTGCTCATTTATGGCAGTAAAAAAAGACAACAATTTTTCTGTAGGCATGTTGCCTGTTAGTGTGTTTGTAGCCATAGGACACCCACCAAAACCTTGAATAGCACCGTCAAAGCGACGGCATCCCGATTTGTAAGCAGCGTCTACTTTTTCAAGCCATTTATTGGGTGTTGTATGCAAATGAGCTCCAAATTCTATTGTTGGATATTTCGGGATTAAATGTGAAAACAAATAGGTAATGACTTCTGGTGTCGAACTTCCCACTGTATCTGAAAGGGAAAGAATTTTAACGCCCATATTCGCTAACTTTTCTGTCCACTCTCCTACTATCTCGACATTCCAAGGGTCGCCGTAGGGATTTCCAAAACCCATTGATAAATATGCTACAACCTCTTTATTGTTTTTATAGGCAATTTCAAGAATCTCCATTAAAGTAATTGTAGATTGCGCTATGGTTTTATGGGTATTACGCATTTGAAAATTTTCGGAAATAGAAAACGGAAAACCTAAATAGTGTATCGCATTTTGTTGGGAGGCCAAAGTTGCTCCTTGCGTATTGGCTATAATTGCCAATAATTTACTAGTTGTCTGTGATACATCTAATTGAGATAAAACCTCTCTAGTATCTTGCATTTGAGGAATGGCTTTAGGAGACACAAAGCTTCCGAAATCTATCGTATCGAAACCAACTTCTAGCAATGATTGAATGTAAGCTACTTTCCTTTGAGTAGGAATAAAGGCTTTTATACCTTGCATGGCATCGCGCGGACATTCAATAATTTTTATTGGTTTCATAAAGGTAAAGATAGCAAAGAATTGGTTTTTATACTCTTTCTACTATTTTTTTGTTTATGGCTTTTACTAAAGCTGGCCCTTCATAAATAAAACCAGTATATAGTTGTATTAAACTCGCTCCAGCATCTAATTTTTCAATGGCATCTTCAGGAGAATGAATGCCTCCTACTCCGATAATAGGGAAGGCTTTATTGCTTTTTTCGGATAAAAATCGGATGACTTCAGTGGAACGTTTGGCTAATGGCTTTCCTGACAAACCTCCAGTTTCTGTTTTATTTTCAGATTGCAACCCCTCTCGTGAAATGGTGGTATTGGTAGCAATTACTCCTGCTATTTTAGTTTGCTTTACAATATCAATGATATCCAGCAACTGATCATCTGTCAAATCGGGAGCAATTTTTAACAGTATGGGTTTTTCTTTTAGTTTTTTTACATTCTTATTTTGCAAGGTTTGCAGCAATTGCGTCAATGGCTCTTTGTCCTGTAATGCTCTAAGATTAGGCGTGTTGGGTGAACTTACATTTACTACAAAATAATCGACATAGTCGTATAAGGCATCGAAACAAATTTCATAATCGGATGTTGCTTCTTCGTTTGGGGTAACTTTATTTTTTCCGATATTACCTCCTATCAAAACACCATTATTGTTTTTTAATCTTTCAACTGCTTTTTGTACCCCTCCATTATTAAAACCCATTCTATTGATGATGGCGGCATCTTCTTTAAGACGAAATAATCTTTTTTTAGGATTTCCCTCTTGCCCTTTTGGGGTTAGAGTTCCAATTTCTATAAATCCGAAACCAAAATTTGACAACTCTTTATATAAGGTTGCATCTTTATCAAAACCTGCCGCAAGACCCACAGGATTTTTAAATTTTAAACCGAAAACTTCCGTTTCTAATCGTTTGTCGTTGACAAGATATATTGCCTGGAATAATGATGAAAAACCTGGAATTTTTGATAAAAAACGTATTAATGAAAAAGTAAAATAGTGCACCTTCTCAGCATCAAACTTGAATAGAATTGGTCGAATAAATAATTTGTACATGGTAGTTGTGTTGTGTATTGCAAAAATAGAATTATCATTTCAATTTTCTTATGATTCATACTAATTTAAAGTAAATATAAATTTTCAGATGCCCATTATATATAGGAAATACTTTTGCTTACATTCAAAAAATAGATTCCTATTCTAGATATTTTGTTAATTTATTCGTATCTTTGAGAGACACTGTCAGTAATTATTTCTGATTTAATAGCTAATTGTCTATTTGCTACTAACCTAATTTTTATGTATTTAATTGACCTAAAAACGCTAAAAAAATGAAAACAATTAAACAATCACTAAGCCTTCTTTGTCTTATATTAGCAATTGACAGCTATTCTCAAGACACACCGACGCCTCTCAAACAAAACAATTTAAACACTACAATAGGACTGGGTTTGGGTCTTGATTATGGTGGAATTGGAGCCAATATTTTGTATTACCCTTTAGATCAAATTGGACTTTTTGGAGGTGTAGGATATGCTTTTGCAGGTGCTGGATTCAATGTAGGTGCCAAATTTAGGTTAAATGCGAAAAAAGAGTCTCCAAAAATTGGTCCTTACCTTATAGGAATGTACGGGTATAATGCGGCTATAGCCGTGAAAAATGCTTCAAAGTTTAACAAACTATTTTACGGCCCAACTTTTGGCTTTGGAGTTGATTTCAAACCTAAAGATAAAGGTAGAAATGGATATTGGTCATTGGCTTTATTGGTGCCTATAAGAAGTTCTGATGTAGACCAATACATCGATGATTTAAAAAATTATGAACGAATTGAATTTGAAAACGAGTTATTTCCAGTAGGATTTTCGATAGGTTATCACATCAAAATTGATTGATTCTAGTTTGAGTTGTAGTTATTGAGTTGCAACTTTTATAATTAGTCATTTGAACATTAAAAAAAACTGAATTGATAACTACAATAGGGAATAGTTATTTTCATCTACTACTAAATGACAACAGCAATTTAATCTAAAACTTTTAATGATTTTCTACAATTCCTTTAATCACTTCTATAGATAAAGGTTTTCCATAATACCCTGTTAGCATAGGGTAGGAAAATGCTTTTTTCATATCTCTATCATTCAGTGAGGAAGTAACAATATAAAGTTTTGTGTGAGCAAAAAGCTCTACAGGGTAATCAGAAAGACCATCTAACAATTCAAAACCATTCATTTCAGGCATACTGATATCTAAGAAAATATAATCAGGTAAAGTTTCGCCAGTGTCGAGTTGGGCTTTTATATATCCTAATGCCATTACACTATCTTTAAATTCTATTACCTCCCCATCTTTATCAATTATCTGTATTGTCCGTTTATGAACAAGGTTGAAAATATGATCGTCATCTATAAGTAAATACTTTTTCATAGGTTAATTATTCATTAGGAATATTAATTGTTATTGTAGTTCCAAGCCCTAATTCAGAGCTTACGAATATCGTTCCATTTAATTTATTAAGTATTTCCTTAGTTATATATAGACCTAAACCCGTTCCTACACTCGTACTTGTTCCTCTATAAAACATTTCAAATATCTTAGGCAAACTTTTAGATGAAATCCCTTCACCATTATCACTCACTTTAATTTCAATGGATTTTTCTAATTGTTTTAAGGAAAAAGTAACAAAACAATCATTACTATTAGATTTTTTATATTTTACTGAATTTCCAATAATGTTTTTAAGTACAGTATTAAGTCTAGATTTATCAGATTTCAATATTGGAGAGCCTTGAATATTCATAGAAAAATCAACATTATCAGGATTGGTATATTTAAGATCGGCAAAGATTTCATGAACCATTTCTTCGACATTAAAGGTCTCCAATTTTACTTCAAGCCTTGCATTCCTTGAATATTCTAATATTTCTTGAATAGTTTCATCCAATCGCAAAACACTATTTTGAATAAGATTGAGATACTCTGTTACATTTTCATTGAACTGTTCAGAGTGAAAAAGTAAAGTTAATATACCTTTTATAGACAAAAGAGGTGCTCTTAAATCATGTGAAACCCTATAAACAAAAGTGTCCAATTCTCCATTGATTTTATTCAACTCCAAATTTTTATTCAAAACATCATTCTGAATTGTTTTCAAATCAGTAACATTTATACCTGAAACTATAATATGTTTTAACTCCTCTTTATCATCAAAATAAGGTAATACATTGTTTAAGACATATCTCGAGTTCCCATCATTTTCTTTTTTAATTTCCTCAAACTGTACCAATCGGTTTTCTGAAACGGAGGTCTTTATAGCATTTAAAATATTGAGTAATCTTTCTTTTTCTGACAAATTATCTTGCGCAATTTGTTCCAACGATTTTCCTTGGCTTTTTATCCAGATGGTATCTTTTAGTAAAAGTTGTTCGTTAGCATAAGATAAAGTATAGTCAGGATTGAAAACAGCAATTTTAGCTGGAGAATGGTTTAAAATAGATTCGTAAAAAAACTTCAAACTACCTAATCTTGCTATGAAATCATTTCTCTCTTGCAAAAACATGGTTTCGGCAGTAATGTCTTTCTGTAAAGAAATAAAATTAATATGATTCCCTTCATCATCAAATACGGGCATTATCTCTATTAAATTGTGATAAGGCAATCCTTCTTTTGTAAAATTAACAATCTTTACTTCAATAGTTTCCTTTCTAGAAAGGGCTTCACTCAATTGGGTGTTTACATCTGAATCTGTATCTTTTCTTTGTAGAAAATCTTTTGGTTTTTTACCAATTACTTCTGCTAGCGTATAGCCTGTTGATTTAGTAAACGAATCGTTTATCCACTCAATTCTTCCCTCTTTATCCGATATAATTACCCCGTTTTTGGTTTTTGTAGCAATTAAGGAAAGTTTCTTTAATTCAATTTCAGATGCGCTGATTTTCTGAATTTGTTGTTCAATTTTTTCACTTCTTTTTCTGTTGGCCATTAGATTTTGAACTTGCTGACCAAAAATGCCAAAAATTGTTTCGTGCTTTGCATCTAACCTTTGATATAAAGGAGCTTTTTTAGATGTAACCATTCCAAATAGAGATATGAAATAACCTAGTTCCTTTTCAAAAAAATGAAAACTAATACCGTCTGAATAAAAATTCATTGATTCATAGTTTTCGAAAATTCGTTTCGTAAATATTTCAGGTATAGAATCTCCAGATTTAACAGCTATTTTTTTGATGTCTTTAGCTATCATTTCAAGATATGAATTGTCAAAATTCTTACCTTCAACATGTATAAATGAATTCTTACCCTCTCCTACATATTCAATATAGAATACTGAGATTTCAATTTCGAGAATGTCAATAATAGTCTCTGCCACTAGTTCAATGAATTCTACTTCTGACAAATTTTTCAAAACGTCTTTGTTGAATTTATTCAGTCTCTTATACAAAACCAATTCATGATCTAATTGATCACGAGTGTTTACAAGCTGTTGCTCAATAGAAGAAAATCGCGATACTCTAAGTTGCAAATCACGATATTCAGTCACTAATTTATCATAATCATTTTGTGTAGTCATAAAAAAAGATTTGGGGGCTTTAATCATTTATTAACTAAAATTTGTTACTATCTGTATAAAATGTACAAAGCAGTGGTATAATTATGAAAAGTATTTTTATTACCCAATCGGGCAAACTCACCAAAACCATACATGCCTAACCATGGCGGGCACTGACCATCACTATAAAATGGATATTGCATTCTATTCACCAATTCTTCTTTAATAATTCTATCAAATAAAAATCGTCCTCTAGCGAGACAATCTGCATGAAAAACAGCAACCGCTTGACTACCATCTAAACGTTCTTTTACACATTCAACCATTAGGTCCATTTCACTAAATATCAATTCTTCGTCTCTTGTTGTAAGCCATAACTCTGTACCTACAGGACATGTTGTGGCATAATAAATTGAATTACCCTCATGCTTAGTTACTACCCTAAGAATGTGATTATTGCCATATTCAGCCGCTAATTCCGGAGAAAGTTTTTCACCCAAAGCACCAATTGGAATAGAATCTCCACACGAAGCATTACTAGGCAAGCCTAACCTGTTTATATATTCTTGCCATGCAGGCTTTCCGTTGAGCTCTTCTATAATGTGACCTTTAGATTTGGTAACTATCAAAGGTTCGCCAATAGCCACAAAACCGTGAGTAGCTTGTGTGTCTATCTTCAAAGTAGGGTCGGAAAATCCAATCGCATAGGCGCCATGCTCCATTACTATATCATCTACTGCTTGAAAATTGATAAAGCCTTTCATATTATCTGAAGATGTCGCCCCAAATATTGTAATTTCAGAACCAAATACCTCTTCAAAAGCTGCTATGCAGCGGTCATTATCAATATCAATTCCTGAGGCCAAAAAGTATATCATATTGATTCCTTTTTGTTGTTCTTTTAGAGACTTTGCCATCTCTAAACATTTATCATAGGAATTGTGTCCGTAAATTTCATTTGTATTTGCTAAGGCAAATTCTTTTCCTTTAATACCCATCAAGGCTATATCCTTCATTGACTCGCTAACACCTTCTCTGCCCACAACCCCACAACAAGAGGCAGCAACAATTCTTGCATTAGGAGCCATCAATTTGGCCTGTTGTATTATTTCTGAAAAATCATGCCCTATTGAGGCATGAAATATTAAAAGATCTGATTCCATATAGGTATTGCCCATAGCAATTTCCATACATTCCATTACGCCTCTTTTTGTGTTTATTGATCGTGTTGTTGATGAATAGAATTCTAACATGTTTTTAGTATTTAATGATTAATATTATTTCTTGACTATTTTTAATAAAATAATCAATGCTTTTTATAATATATAATAAAATTAATAGAGTGATTTTAGTCAAAACTATTAAAAAAAATTAAACATTTTTTTTAATAATTTATTGATTTTTATTTATTGCGCTTTTAATTCTTTATTTATGTTTTTCTTTTGTAAAATATAATAATTTATATTTTCTATACAGGTATCATCAAGGAATAATTAATTCAATATCTTTTTTAGACAAAGGTTTACTCAAATATTTTTTCACATCAGAATTAGAGATACAATTGTTTTTATCCTCTGGATTCAATGAAGAAGTAACGATATAAATAGTACTGCTAAATTTTAACTCTTCTTTTAAATAATGAAATTCTGCTAGGAATTCCCATCCGTCCATAATGGGCATATTCAAATCTAAAAGAATAATAACATGATCTTCTTTATCATTTGTTTCCTTCATGTTAGTCAACATATCTATAGCTTGTTTTCCATTAAGGCAAGTCTCGATTTTATCTTTGTCAAAAAATGATTGCAAAAGTCTCTTATGAAAATAATTAACTGTTAAATCATCATCAACCAATAGTATTTTACTTATATTCATAGTTTAGATTTTTTTATCAATAGTGAAATAAAATGTAGATCCCTTTTTTGGGGTTGAGTTTACCCAAATTTCACCATTATGAATTTCTATAATTTTTTTACAATGAGACAACCCAATCCCATAACCTTTGTAGTCATTAATATTATTTAATCGCTTGAACATAATAAAAATTTGTTCAAAATGTTTTTCATCTATACCAATACCATTATCTTTAACACTGAACAACCACTTTTGTTGTGTCTCTTTAACTGATAATATTATCTTAGGTTTTATCGCTTTCTTTTTAAATTTTATGGCATTACTAATTAAATTTTGAAGCAATGATCTAAAAAAAACAGGATAACAATTGATAATGGGGAGTTTAATGTAACTTATTGAAGCTCTTGTTTCTAATATGCTAGCATGTAAATCATCTAATACCTCTACCATTAAATCATTTAAATCGCAGGTGAGCGTCTCTTTATTTTTTACAATACGATTGTATTCTAATAATCCTGAAATTAAGGCTCTCATCCTGCCAGCCGAATTACTAATGAATTCTAAGAATAATTTTCCTTCATCATCGAGTTTGTCTTCATAGTCATCTTTAAGTAAATTGGAATACCCAATTAATGTTAACAAAGGTTCTTGCAAATCGTGTGACGTTATGAAATTGAATTGCTCCAGTTCTCTATTTTGTTTGACTAATAATTCATTTTGAAACCGAATTTGTTTTTCTTTGACTTTTCTAGTACTTATATCTCTAACAAAAACAATAAATTTAGTTTTAAACCCCTGATCCTCAAGAGAAACTATTGTTAAATCTATAGAGATTTCATTATTCTTTTTTGTGACTGCGTTAAATTCAAAAGTTTTCTTTGTCTCAAATTGTACACTATTTTTATTAAAGTAATCGCGGATGTCATAATTGACATTTTCAATTTTTGGGAAAATAATTAGGGATAAATTATTTCCCATCACTTCACTAGCTTTCCAACCAAATATATTTTCGGCCTCAGGATTCCAATAGGTAACAGTCCAATTATTATCAATCATTACGACACCATCTAAAGCTGATTTAAGAATTAATTCATTTTCATATTGACTTTGGTCTAATATTTTTTGAAGATTTTTTAACTCAGAAACATTTACTCCATAGCCTATCATATTGGTAAACTCACCTTCCATATAAATGGGATAAAATCTTCGCAAAACGGATATTTTCTTTCCATCTCTATTAATTTCATCAATCCAATCTACTTGTTTTTTTGTTTCTTTAGCTTGATTAAAATACCCTCTTCTAATATTGGCTATTGAGGTATCTAGCCCTTTCATTTCGCAATAGTCAAAATCATTTCTTCCAATTAGCCAGTTTCGAGTGGTATCATCAGAAATAGCTTGAGGATTTATAAACAAATAATTATGATCTTTATCAAAATAAGCTATATCTGCAGGAATATTATACAAAATACTATCATTGAAAAATCTTTTTTTACTTATCTCAGCTTCTTCTTTCTTTCGTTCAGTAATGTTTTGTACAATTCCATTGAATGTTATTTCATCATCCTTTATTATAGGAATGGCATTGGCGTCGAACCAAATTATTTCTCCACTAGTCAATTCAAATCTACCGGTAAATTTAAATTCTTGAACATACGAAATAGCCTTGTTTTTAGCCTCAACAAACGAATCAAAATCCTCTGGATGTAATACTAAATTAGTGTCCCATTTTGATTGATACGTGAGTAATTCAAAACCAAAAATTTCCTGAAAAGATTCACTTACATATTCAAAATAGCTTTCCTTGTCTGGAGTAACATGTAACTGAAAAAAAGCCGCAGGAAAGTTTTTATGCAAAAAATCAATTTCATTATGCTGCTCCTTTATGATTTTATTATCAGATACTTTTTTGGTAATATCATTATAAATTAGAAGATAAAAACAACGGGTTTCATAAATCTTTTTTCGGATCTCAGCTTGATAAAATTTATTATTTTTATTGAAAGTAAATTTAATTGTTTTATGAAGTGATAATGAATTGATGTTTTCTTTCCAATTGTCCTTACTTATAAAATAATCAAATAATTCCCATACTTCTAATCTTTTTCGATTTGTATTGGCTATTTCTAATAAATTTTTTGCTTTTTTATTTGTAAATTGAAGTTTTCCATTTGCATCAAATACTAAGACTCCTTCTTTTATAGTATCGATAAAATCCTCAAATACATTATATTTTTGTTGGATTACATACTGTTTTTTTTCTGTGAATTTATTTTGATTTGTTTTTTGAAGAAATAGTAAATAAAATTCATTTTGGTCTTTATAATTAACCGTTTCTATATCTATAGCAACAGGATGCCCTTTTTTATCATTTAAAATTTGATTTTTTTTAGGATTTTGAAGATCAAAAAAAGGAAATAATAAAGAAATATTATTGATATTCTCCGGTATATTAATTTCGTAAAACAGGCCGTTTGTATTCTTATTTCTAAAAATAATTTTACCGCTACTGTCTGAAACTATAGTTGGTATAGGCGAATGTTCAAACAG
Source organism: Flavobacterium myungsuense (assembly GCF_042677265.1). NCBI lineage: Bacteria > Pseudomonadati > Bacteroidota > Flavobacteriia > Flavobacteriales > Flavobacteriaceae > Flavobacterium > Flavobacterium myungsuense. The sequence continues at coordinate 125,576 of NZ_JBHTIZ010000046.1, forward strand.
ATTAAAATCAGTTTTCATTTTTAAAGAAGATTTGGGAGTGAATCTATATCTATTTTAAAGTTACACATTACAAAGTATATCTAAATTATTTTTAGTTCAAAAACCCAAAAGTGTAGACAGAAACACTTTTTATGTAGACTAACGGTTTATTATATATGTTTGTTTTTCTTGAAAGTGTTTAAGTTATTCGAAGCTTTTGCTAATTTCAACCAAAAATAGAATGAGCATATAATATAATTCTTTTCATCGACATGTATTTTATGGAAATTCTGTTGTAAAAAGTTATCATTCATCTCTGTTTTAAAATTTTTATTCTGCTGATTATTAAAATTATAAACTTAAAAATAGTTCATAAGTAAAATGAATTTAGATGCTGTAATTCACTATCTTTTTGTAAATTTATAGGAACGAACGGAATCTTTAATTTAATTTTTTGAAGTCATGAAAAATTGGAAAAAACAAACCGGAGTTTGGATTGATGCTTCTGAAGCAATCATTGTAACGCTTTTTGATGGAGGTGAAAATGTAACTGAAATTAAATCAGGGATTGAAAACATAATTTATCAAGATGACAAAATCAATAAAGTAACGCATCGCCATCAATTTGAACAACAAAATAATAATCAATTTGACCATTTTCTATCTGACGTTATGTCCCAAGTTAAAGAATCAGATGAACTTTTTATTTTTGGCCCTTCTGAAACTAAAACCCAGTTGCAACGAAAAATATACGATGAACATTTTATAGATTATAGAAAACTAATAGATGTTCAAACCACTACTAAAATGACTCCTACTGAAATCCTTGCAAGTGTTAGGGAGTTTTATAAAAACTAAAATCCTTTTTCTTAATTTGACTGTAATAATAAGATAGCTAAAACTTTAGAATTTGAATTCAAGAAACTTTAAAAAATAATTATAGGCCAATTCATTCGTTGTTTATAGCAATAACTAATTATATATTTGTGATTCTATTCAACTACATACAAAAACATGCAACATATAATCGACCGCTTTATAAACTATGTCACTGTAGATACAGAATCTGATCCATATTCAGAAACAACTCCTAGCACCAAAAAACAATTAGTTTTAGCCAATATATTAGTAAAAGAACTCAAAGCTATTGGAATGACCGACGTCACGAAAGACAAAAACGGCTATGTCATGGCAACTTTACCTAGTAACATTGACTACGAAGTGCCTACAGTTGGATTTATTTCGCATTACGATACTTCGCCTGATTTTACAGGTGCAAATGTAAAACCACAAGTTATATCAAATTATGATGGTGGAGATATTCTTCTGAATGCAGAACATAACATTATTTTATCACCCAACTATTTCAAGGATTTATTGCAATACAAAGGGCAAACTCTAATCACTACAGATGGCACTACACTTCTTGGTGCCGACGACAAAGCAGGATTGACTGAGATTGTTACCGCAATGGAATACATGATTAAAAACCCTGATATCAAACACGGAAAAATAAGAGTTGGTTTTACCCCCGATGAAGAAATTGGTCGAGGAGCTGATTTGTTTGATGTAGAAAAGTTTGGAGCGGAATGGGGGTATACTATGGACGGAAGCCAAATAGGCGAATTAGAATATGAAAATTTTAATGCAGCTGGAGCCAAAATAACATTCAAAGGAAAAAGTGTACATCCCGGTTATGCAAAAGACAAAATGATTAATTCGATGCTGATTGCCAATGATTTCATAAATGAACTTCCTAAGAAAGAAATTCCTCAAGAAACAAAAGGCTATGAAGGCTTTTTTCATGTACATCATTTAAGTGGAAGTATTGAAGAAACTGTTTTGGAATTGATTATTAGAGATCATAATGCTAAGAAGTTCAAAAAAAGGAAAGAATTAATTCATGATATTACCAAAAAAATAAACAAAAAATTTGCCAAACAATTTGGTGACGATATTGTCATTACTGAAATAAAAGACCAGTATTACAACATGAAAGAAAAAGTTGAACCTGTATTATTTATTGTAAATCTTGCCGAAAAAGCCATGAAAGATTTAGGTATCAAACCTATCATAAAACCCATTCGAGGAGGAACTGATGGTTCTAGATTATCCTATATGGGATTGCCTTGCCCAAATATTTTTGCTGGTGGACATAATTTTCATGGTAAATACGAATATGTTCCTGTTGAAAGTATGCAAAAAGCCATTGATGTGATTATAAAAATTGCTGAATTAACAGCAACTACTGATTTCTCGATTAAAGCAATTGGCAAAAAGCAAAAAAAGAAGAAATAACGATTTACTAAATAAAAAATGCCTCCAAATTGGAGGCATTTTTAATAAAATTGATTTGATTATTTTTTGTTCAATTCTGCAGTCATTTCCATAGAAATAGCAGAGCGCTCTATTTTTAATTTTCCTGACATTGTTTCTATAACTACAGTCGTTGTTGCTAGTTCTGAAACTTTACCATGAAAACCACTTTTTGTAATGATTCTATCGCCTACTTTTAAATCAGCTTCGAATTGTTTTTCTTGTTTTGCCTTTTTTTGTTGCGGTCTAATCATAAAAAAATAAATGACTACGAACATCAAGATAAAGGGTGCGAATTGTTGAATTTGTTCCATACGTTTTAATGTGAAGTTAGTCCAGATTATTTTCTGGGTTTTGATTGAATTAAAGATTTAATTGTTAGAATTTCATTTCCTTCTAAAGTGTTGGTAGTAAGCGATACCGTTTTCATTTGTTTTCCGTTTTTTCCAGCCGAATTAAATGAAACTACAATTTTAGCCGATTTTCCCGGTGCTATAGGCTCTTTAGGATATTCAGGAACTGTGCAACCACATGACCCAACAGCCTTAGAAATAACTAAATTTGATTCGCCAGTATTTTTAAAATTGAAAACAGTTTCTACTTTTTCTCCCTGTACTATATTTCCAAAATCATGTTCTTTTGTTTTAAAAGTCATTACCGGATATTTCCCGTCTACTGGAACAATTTTAGAAGTTATTGCTTCTTCTGTTTGATTTTCTTTGGCTTTCTGAGCTTCTTTTTCTTTCGCTTTAAGTGCTAGTGCCGTTCCAAAATGAGTTTGTGTAGCTTCTTCTTTTTTACAAGAAAAAATTATCAGGATAAAGAATAGAAAAAATGAAAGTACAATTTTTTTCATCATCGGGTAATTTGATTACACTACATTAAACCTCTTCCAGTTTTTTGAATTTTATTATTTGCTTGAAATTCCTTAACTAAATTGTCTAAAATTCCGTTGATAAAAATACTACTTTTAGGAGTAGAATATTCTTTAGCCACTTCTAAATATTCGTTAATAGTTACTTTTAAAGGAATAGATGGAAATTTCAAAAACTCGCAAATAGCCATTTTTAAAATAATAGTGTCAATTTCGGCAATACGTTCAGTATCCCAATTAGGCGTTTTATCTAGGTATTCCTTTGCTAAGTCTACTTCGTTTAAAACAGTTTTCCGAAATAAATTAGACACAAACTCCTTATCTTCAGTGTCTTTATATAATTTTGGCACTTTAAAACTATCGTTGGCTGATTTTAGAGCACCCAATTGTTTAATTATTTGAGTATTTACTAACGGAATATCATCAACCCACGTTAGCTTATTGTCCTCTAAATAATCGTATAATTTATCGTTAGTGGCAATAATATCTGTAAAAACGGCTAAAACAAATTCCTTGTCTTCTAAGAACGATGTAGTTTTGGTAGACATGTATTTTTTGTACAAACTGCTTTCCTTAATAGCCGACAAAAGCAACAAAATATAATCGTCATTCAACGACCAATTGTTAATTTTTCGGTCTTCTAAAGCAATACTTAACGAATTATTTTCGGCAAGCATTTTGAAAATAGCGTTATTTACAAATTTTTTATTGGGATTTCGTTCTTCTGAAGTAGCAAGATGTTTCTTTGATGATTTTTCTAAAAAAACAAGTTCTTTTTTAGCAATTTCAATCAAAGAAGAAAGCATAACCAAATATAAATCTTGAATATTTTCGATACTAAACAGCAAGAATTTTTCTTCTTTTTCTAAACTGTCAGAACCATTTTGATGCATTGCATATATGGTTTGCATCACTTTAACACGGATATGTCTTCTATTTAACACTAGGTAAGAACTTTTTATAAAAATTAGAATTCGAAATAAAAACTTTCGCAGTGCAAAAATAACAATAATATTGAAACCCGAAATTATTTAGCCCTTTCTTTTCTCGTTAATATCGTCTTAAATATGAGCCAAAGTTAATATCGTCCATCTCATTATTGCTTTTAAACCCCTATATTTGCTATTGAAAAATTGGCAGGAATCTTAGCATGAAAGAATTAAACTATTTAAACAAATACTTTGTCAAATACAAATACAGCTTTTTAATTGGCATTGTAACCACAATTGTAGCTCAAATTTTTTCACTATTTACTCCCAAATTAATCAGTAAATCGTTTCAAGCCATTGAAAGTCATGTAAAACAATCGGCTGTCGATTCGGCTCTTATTCAAAAAGAACTGATACATAACATTCTTCTAATAATTGCCACTACAATAATTGCAGGTTTTCTCACTTTTTTGATGCGACAAACCTTAATTGTAATGTCACGTCATATTGAATTCGATTTAAAAAATGAAGTTTTTCGTCAGTATGAAAATCTCTCCCAAAATTTCTATAAGCAAAACCGAACAGGTGATTTGATGAATCGCATTAGCGAAGATGTTGGAAAAGTTCGCATGTATGTAGGCCCAGCGGTTATGTATACCATAAATACCTTTATTCGCTTTGCTATAGTCATCATTTATATGTATGACGTTTCGCCAAGATTAACTTTATATACGTTGCTGCCATTGCCCATTTTATCGTATGCAATTTTCAAATTAAGCTCAGAAATCAATAAACGAAGTACTATTTTTCAGCAATACCTTTCTAAAATTTCGAGTTTTACCCAAGAGATTTTTTCTGGAATTAGAGTGATAAAAGCCTATTCGTTAGAAAACCAGCATCAAAATAATTTAGAGGAATTATCAAAAGAGAGCAAGGCCAAGAGTATGAATTTGGCAAAAGTGCAATCATTGTTTGGTCCATTAATGCTCGCTTTAATTGGCGTAAGCAACTTAGTGGTGATTTATTTTGGCGGTATGATGTATATTAACGGAAGTATAAAAAGCATTGGTACCATTGCCGAATTTATTTTGTATGTAAACATGCTTACATGGCCAGTAGCTTCGTTGGGTTGGATATCGTCATTGGTTCAAGAAGCTGAAGCATCACAAAAACGTATTAATGAATTTTTAAAAATACAACCCGATATTCAAAACAATCATCCTGAAAAGTCAATTATTGAAGGGACAATAGAGTTTAAAAACGTATCATTTACGTATGATGACACCCAGATACAGGCACTTAAAAACATTAATTTTACTGTAAATAAAGATGAAACTTTAGCCATTTTAGGTAAAACAGGTTCCGGAAAATCGAGTATTGTTTCGCTAATTAGTCGATTGTATGATACTACTCAAGGAGAAATTTTAGTAGACGGAAATCCTATTCATCAAGTAAATTTATTCGATTTAAGAAACAGTATAGGAATAGTGCCGCAGGATGCCTTTTTGTTTTCAGATACTATAAAAAATAATATCAAGTTTGGTAAAGAAAGTGCTCTTGATAGTGAAGTTATAGATGCTGCCAAGAAAGCAGCAGTTCATGACAATATTATCCATTTTAATTTGCAATACGAAACCATTTTAGGCGAACGTGGCATAACCCTTTCTGGCGGACAAAAGCAACGCGTTTCTATTGCAAGAGCCATAATTAAAGACGCTCCTATTTTATTGTTAGACGATTGTCTTTCGGCAGTAGATACCGAAACCGAAGAAACCATCCTAAATAATTTACTGGAATTTTGCAAAAACAAAACCACAATTATTATCAGTCATCGAGTATCATCGGCAAAAAATGCCGATAAAATTATTATTCTTGATGAAGGAACAATCATAGAACAAGGCACTCATAATCAATTAATAAACCAAGAAGGATACTACGCCGCTTTGTATTTAAAACAACTTTCAGAAAAAGAATTAACCTAAATGTTGTTTTGTAAATGTTTTTTTACCATTTTTGAAAAGGAATTAAATGTAAACAAAAAGTAAATAAATTGATAGAAGGATTATGAGAGAAAATGATATGTTAGAAAAAGAAGAGATTTTTTCTAAAGTTTTAAGAGCCGGTAGACGAACCTATTTCTTTGATGTAAGAGCTACTAAAGCAGACGATTATTACATAACTATTACTGAAAGTAAAAAATTTACTGAGGAAGACGGTTCTTTTCACTTCAAAAAACACAAAATTTACTTGTATAAAGAGGATTTTACAGCTTTTTCAGAAATTCTAGAAGATATGACTGCTTATGTTTTAAATCACAAAGGTGAAGAAGTAATTTCTGAAAGACATCAAAAAGATTTCAAGAAAGAATATAATAATGATATTGCAGAAGACGAAAGTCCAAAATTAGACAAAAGCTTCACAGATATTGAGTTTGATGACATTTAATCATCAAAAAAATTAGACTACTAAGGTCTGAAAGTCATTTGATTTTCAGACCTTTTTTTATGGAATTTTTAGTTGATCTAATATCTCGTCCAAAATTATGTTGACTAAATTTTAAACTATTAATGTAATTTTTTTACTTCATTCTGAGTCCCAATGGTAGCAAAATTTTTTACAAATCTATCTGCATAATCATCCAATAATTCTAAAACTCTTTCGTGTTTATAAGATTTTACAATTAAACCCGCATGATAATCTAAAGACACTCTAAAACAAATTTCATCATCTGAAAAAGAAGATAAATCAGGATGTTGGTATTTTGACAAGGTTAAAACAATTCCGGCATATTCATTTTTTATCTCAGGTAGTTTATACTCAATTTCTTTTACTAAAGCATTTTCTATTGCTGCCCATTCTGCCCAAAGATTTATATTTGAAGCTGATGCAATCATATCTGCAATATGAGCTCCACCAACACGTGAAGAAGTTTCTAGAAAATAAATCTTTCCGTCTTCCTTACATTTTATATATTCTGAGTGCGCTGTACCGTGTTTTAAACCAAAATCCTTAATCACCTGCTCGTTTACTTTTTTTATAGCCCTATCATCAGGAGAATCATAAGGAATATTGGCACTTCTAAAAATACCACCGTCTTGAGAAATTTCCATTGGTGTTGCCAAATATTTAGAGGTAATGCTAAAAATAATTTTACCGTCTAAAATCAAACTATCACAATGGTACACATCGCCAGGACGAAATTGTTCTACTAAATATTTAAAGCGATTGTTTCCTAATTCATTAATATGCATCCACAAACTATCTTTATCATATACCTTTATAATTCCTAAAGCCGAAGCCTCAGATCGAGGTTTTAATACCCAAGGAGATGCAACTGTATCGGCAAAAATATTAATATCAAAATCATTAAATAAAGAACAAAAACTTGGATTAGAAATACCACAACTTTTGGCTCTCATTCTCATAGCTAGCTTATCTCTAAAATAACGACCAGTTGTTTGACCCATACCATCTATTCGAAGATTTTCACGCAAATAAGTAGCTTTCTCTACATCAAAATCATCAAGTGCAACAATCGCGTCTATTTTATGATTTCTCATTAAATTTCCAACCCCTAGCAATAAATGTTCCAAGTTCCAGTCTGTATCGTGCCCTTCCATAAAAAAAATCTCATCAATATATTCAACTGGCCATGATTTATCTCGGAGCTTTTCTGAAGTTACTAAGAAAACTTTATTTCCTAATTTCTTTAAATTAATTAAAAAATCGACACCCTTAAAATAATTAGAAATACAAACAAATGTTTTAGGATTATTCATGATTTATAGATTTTCAATAAAATTAGTTAATAAATGAACACCATACCCCGTTGCATGTTTACTTTTGGCAAATTCATCATCCCCAAAAGCAACCCCAGCAATATCTAAATGCGCCCAAGCAGTATGCTCCTCAGTAAAAAATTCCAAAAATTTGGCAGCACTAATTGCTCCTGCAACTGGTTTTCCACTGTAATTTTTCAGATCAGCAATATCGCTTTCTATATCGGGTTTATAAGCATCCCAAAGTGGCAATTGCCATAGTCTTTCACCTACATAGTCGCCAGATTGCTGTAACTTTTTAGAAATGGATTCATTATTGGTAAACAAAGCTGCACATTCATAACCAAAAGTTCCAACACTACTTCCGGTTAAAGTAGCAATGTCTACAATAACTTCTGGAGCATAATTTTTTATAAGATAGGATATACCATCGGCAAGCACTAGTCTCCCTTCGGCATCTGTATCAATAATTTCTATAGTATGACCACTATAACTATTTATTACATCACTTGGCAAAAATGATTTATTATCGACGGCATTTTCGCAACACGGAACAATTGCTGTTACTTTTACAGGTAACTTTAAATCGGAAATGAGTTGCATAGCACCAAAAACAGCTGCTCCACCAGCCATATCACATTTCATGTGAACCATTCCGGAAGTTTTTATATTTAATCCTCCTGTATCAAATGTAATTCCTTTTCCAACCAAACCCACATGCTTTGTTTTAGCATCAGCATTTTCTGGAATGTAATTCATAATTACAAACTGAGGCTCTTTATCACTTCCTTTTCCTACTGATAAAAACGAATCTAATTTTTTGTTAGTTGCATCTTCAAAACCGAATACTTCAGTTGTAAATCCGTATTTTTTACCGGTTTCAGTTGCCCAATTTGACAAATATTTTGGAGTTATTTTATTTGATGGCAAATCAACTAAATTTAATATTTCTAATTGAGCCGAAGCTATTTTGGTAGCTCGTACTGCAGTTTCTTCGAAATTTTGTTTTGAAACTATTTGCAAAACAAATTCGGGATTTAAAAAAGGATGAGTTACTTTCTCTTTTTTAAAATGTCCTAAATCATAAGTTCCTAATAGTAAACCTGATATAGCAGCTTCAACTTGCTCGCTTTTTAATTCATCTGATAAAAATAATGCAACATTGTCGCCAAATAACTCTTTATTTTTTGTTGCAATTCTTCTGAAAATAGTTTTTAAAGATTTATAGTCAATAGATTTTCCTATACCTATGAATATGTGAGTTGAATCGTATTTTTCGACTAAATAACAAGTATCTTTTTTGCCGTAAAAAACTTTTGCCGAAACCGAAACACCATGAAATTCTATGGGTACTAAACTTTTAGAATAGGTTTCGAATACAGGAATTAAAATAGTACCTGTAAAGCTTTCTAGGTTTTTTATTGTATTTATTTTCATAGTATTAGTTATCTTTAGTATTAAAAAAAAGCCATTCAATTGCTTTAGGAAACTCATCACTCCAATAGGTTTCATTGTGTTTTCCTAGCATATTGATGCTTAAATTGATTTTCATTTTATTAGATACAAATTCATTTTTAATCATTCTCTTTTTGAATTTTTTTACATGATCAATCATAGTGGCACTTTCATCACCACCAGCATATAAATAAATTTTGGTATCACCCGGTTCAGAAAAATCCACACTCGAAAAATCCATTTTAGGAATTACCCAAAGTGATGGTGAAAAAATCATTAGCTTGCCATATACTTCCGGATACATTATTCCACTAAAAATACTAACCAATCCACCCATAGAGCTACCCCCTATTCCTGTATATTCGCGTTCTTTTTTTGTTCTGAATTGTTTGTCTACAAAGGGCTTTAAAGTATCTGTAATAAAACGAATGTATTTTTTTCCTTGCCCAGCTCCTAAAATGGTATTTCCTACATTGAATTCCTTTATTCGGTCTTGTTCTGCATGCTCTATGGCAATAATGATAATTTTTCCTATATTGTATTCGGCCATAACCGCTAGTTTTTTATCAATTTCCCAATTGCCATATTCTGCATTTTCATTGAATAAATTTTGAGCATCTTGCAAATACATCACAGGATAATGCTCATTTGACGATTCATAATCATGAGGAAGTAATGCCCATATTCTTCGGGTTTTGTTGAGTTGAGGAATCTCAAATTCTTCAGAAATGAGATGCACTTTAGGCAGAAAATTAGGCTTAAATGGCAACCAATTTCTTCTCCATTTATCGACATGCTCTTTTCGAACACCTGAGTTTTGTGTGCAAACTCGGTTGGGAGTTCTATTTCCATATTTATCAATCTCAACCTCACTCCAATCCCCTTTTGTAAATTTGTAAAGTAACTCTTCTGGATAAACAAAATCATTAGAGAACTTATAATGGTACAAACCGTTTCCGATTTTTTCCATCACAAAATGACTGTCTTGAGTATGCCAATTATTGAAATTTCCTGAGATGTAAACCGGACGTAAATCGTCTTCATCGGTTGTAAGAAGTATGTTGAGTTGAGGCTCAATTAATTCGTCTTCTATATCTTTTGAAAGGCTATTTGTATTAGAAACCATATAAATTTAAAAAAAACTATATAAACTTTAATTATAAAGTAAATATAGTTTTTTGATTGTTTAAAAAAAGAAGTTTAGACAATAATTATTGCTATTATTTTTCTCGTTCTTTTAAAATTGAAACCACGTCATTCAATTGAAATCCTTTTGCTTGTAATAAAATAAGATAATGAAATAACAAATCAGCACTTTCGCTTAAAAATAAATGATCGTTATTATCCTTAGCTTCAATTACTACTTCAACAGCTTCTTCTCCTACTTTTTGAGCAATTTTATTAATACCTTTTTCAAATAATGAAGCTACATAACTTTTATCAGAAGAAGCGTTTTCTTTTCTGTTTTTTATTGTATTCTCTAATTTTGAAATAAATCCATACTCTTGATTATTAGATTCTTGCCAGCAATTATCTGTACCTTTATGACAAGTTGGGCCTACAGGATTTACTTTAACCAAAAAAGTATCATTATCACAATCAATTTTAATATCTACTAGATTTAAAAAGTTGCCACTTTCCTCTCCTTTTGTCCATAGTCTTTGTTTCGATCGGCTGAAAAAAGTAACCTTTTGTGTGTCAATTGTTTTTTGATAGGCTTCTGCATTCATATATCCAAGCATTAAAACGGTTTTAGTTTCATTGTCTTGAATAATAGCCGGAATTAATCCGTGAGCACTTTTGGAAAAATCTATATTCATTTTAATTTAGGATTTAAGATTCTCGATTTGGGATTTTTAAATCCTAACTTCGATATTATTTTTTTTAAGCTCTTTTTTTAATGTCTTTATTTCAATTTCCTTGAAATGAAATACACTTGCGGCCAATGCGGCATCCGCTTTTCCTTCTACAAAGGTATCCACAAAATGTTTCAAATTTCCGGCTCCACCAGAAGCAATTATTGGAATATTTACGATTTCGGACAATTTTGCCAAAGCTTCATTGGCAAATCCGTTTTTTGTACCGTCGTGATTCATAGAGGTAAATAGGATTTCGCCCGCTCCACGTTGTTCCACTTCTTTTGCCCAATCGAATAATCTAATTTCTGTTGGGACCTTTCCTCCTACCAAATGCACAATCCATTCACCATCAATTTGCTTGGCATCGATTGCAACTACCACACATTGACTACCGAATTTATTTGATAAATCATTAATCAATTGCGGGTTTTTTACTGCCGATGAATTGATAGAAACCTTGTCAGCTCCATTGTGCAATAAGGATTCAACATCTTCAACTGTGGAGATTCCTCCGCCAACAGTAAAAGGAATATTAATCGTTGATGCTACTTTTCGAACTAAATCTAGTAACGTGCTTCTGCGTTCTTCGGTTGCTGAAATATCCAAGAAAACTAATTCATCAGCGCCTTCATCCGAATAGATTTTTGCCAACTCAACAGGATCGCCTGCATCACGTAAATCTACAAAATTAACACCTTTAACGGTTCTTCCGTTTTTGATATCAAGGCAGGGGATTATTCTTTTTGTTAACATATTTTGTTTGATTAACCCTATTAGGGTTTTAAACCCTAACAGGGTTTGTTATGATGTAATTTTCTAACTGTTTTAACGAAATTCTTCCTTCGTAAATCGCTTTACCAATTATCGTTCCTTCACAACCCAACTCAGCTATTTTAGGCAATTCATCAAAAGTTGAAATTCCGCCTGATGCGATTAACTTAATTCCTTTGGCTTCTGATAAAATCTTGGCATACAAATCAAAACTTGGTCCTTCAAGCATTCCGTCTTTTGCAATATCGGTACAAATTACATATTGAATTCCTTTGTTTTGATAATCCTGAATAAATGGAACCAGATCTTCATTTGAGTCTTCCAGCCAACCTGAAACGGCTACTTTTTCATTATTGGCATCCGCTCCCAAAATAATTTTATCCGAACCATATTCTGCAATCCATTTTTCGAAAATGGCTCTGTTTTTAACGGCAATACTTCCTCCTGTGATTTGGTTTGCTCCACTTTCAAAAGCGATTTTTATATCAGAATCGGCTTTTAAACCACCACCAAAATCAATTTTTAATTTGGTTTGAGAAGCAATTTGTTCCAATATTTTATAATTGACAATTTTACTCGATTTTGCTCCATCCAAATCTACTAAATGTAAGTATTCTATTCCGTGCGCTTCGAATGATTTCGCTACTTCCAGCGGATTTTCGTTGTATATAATTTTAGTATTGTAATCGCCTTTTGACAAGCGAACACATTTCCCTTCGATGATGTCTATTGCAGGTATTATTCTCATTTGATTGAAGATTGAAGATTAACGATTTTTGATTTCAGATTTAAAAATTGCTATTGAAATTGATTTTCGCCATTGCCATTGAAATTTATAGCTTTAAAAAATTCCCGAGAATTTGTTCTCCAATATCACCACTTTTTTCGGGATGAAATTGGGTTCCATAGAAATTGTCATTTTCCAACGCCGATGAATATTCTAGTTCGTAATTAGTAGTTGCAATCGTTTCAGTACAAATTGGCGCATAAAAACTATGCACCAAATACATATATTCGTTTTCGGCAATGCCGCTGAACAAATCTGATTTCAAGTTATAAATAGTGTTCCAGCCCATTTGTGGTACTTTCACTTTATTAGAAAATTTCAACACATTCACATCAAAAATCCCCAATCCTTTGGTATTACTTTCTTCCGAATGGTTGCACATCAATTGCATACCCAAACAAATTCCAAAAACCGGTTGTTTCAAAGTCGGAATTAAAGTATCCAAACCGCTTTCTTTCAGCATTCTCATGGCATAACTTGCCTCTCCCACTCCTGGAAAAATCACTTTATCGGCTGCTTTAATTTCGTCTGGATTGTTACTCAAAACGGCATGAAAACCTAATCTTTCGATAGCAAACATGATGCTTTGAATATTTCCAGCTCCGTAATTTATGATTACTATTTTCATTATTTAAAGTTAGAAGTTAGAAGTTAGAAGTTAGAAGTTTCAAAACTTCCCTCTTAAAACTTCCAGCTTTATTTTACAACATCCCTTTCGTACTCGGCAAAATCATTTTTTCTGTGTCGCGTTTTACGGCAACTTTTATTGCTTTGGCAAAAGCCTTGAAAATCGCTTCGATTTTGTGGTGTTCGTTGGTTCCTTCGGCTTTTATGTTGATGTTGGCTTTCGCTCCATCCGAAAAGGATTTAAAGAAATGATAGAACATTTCCGTTGGCATTTTACCCACCATCTCCCGTTTGAATTCGGTTTCCCAAACCAACCAATTTCTACCACCAAAATCTATAGCTACTTGTGACAAACAATCGTCCATTGGTAAACAGAAACCGTATCGTTCAATTCCTAATTTATTTCCTAATGCTTTGGCAAAAACTTCTCCCAAAGCAATCGCAGTATCTTCAATCGTGTGGTGTTCATCTACTTCAAGGTCTCCTTTTACTATAATTTCTAAATCCATTTGTCCATGACGTGCAATTTGATCGAGCATGTGGTCGAAAAAAGCAATTCCAGTATCGATTTTACTTTTTCCGGTTCCGTCTAGGTTTAAATTGATGTGTATATCAGTTTCATTCGTTTTTCTAGAAATTGTAGCAGAACGTTCTTCTAATTTCAAAAACTCGTAAATCGTTTTCCATTCTGTGGTTTGTAAAGTGATAACAGTATCCAATTCATGTCTTTTTGACGAAATTTCATCGCTACCTAATTCTTCGTCATTACTAATATAAATGGCTTTTGAACCTAAGTTTTTGGCTAATTCCACATCAGTAATTCGATCTCCAATGACGAAAGATTTTTCTAAATCGTATGCTGGATTGTTGATGTATTTTGTCAACATAGCCGTACCTGGCTTGCGAGTGGGAACGTTTTCGTGAGGAAATGTTTTATCAATAAAAACTTCGCTAAAAACAACACCTTCATTTTCGAAAGCTTTCATCACCAAATTATGTACAGGCCAAAAGTTGGCTTCTGGATGAGAATCGGTTCCCAAACCATCTTGATTGGTTACCATTACCAATTCGAAATCCAATTCGGCAGCAATTTTTCCTAAATATTGAAAGGCTTTAGGATAAAATTCTAATTTTTCGAAACTGTCCAATTGATAGTCATTTGGTTCTAAAACCATAGTTCCGTCTCGATCTATAAAAAGTATTTTTTTCATTTTTATATTTTTATTAAAGAAGCCAAAGCTTCTATTAATTTTTCATTTTCTTGTTCCGTTCCAATAGTCAAACGCAAGGTGTTCTCGCATAACGGCTGTGTTGTTCTGTTTCGAATTACAATTCCTTTGGCAATCAATTCGTTATATCTTTTATTGGCATCATCTACTTTTATCAAGATGAAATTGGCTTCTGTTGGATAGATTTTCTCGACAAATTTCACTTCCTCCAGAGTTTTTAACAATAAATCTCTTTGTTCAATAATTGAAACTATTTCTGATTTTATTATATCAGGATTACTCAATCTTTCCAAAGCTCTTAACTGTGTCAGTTCGTTCACATTGTAAGGTGGTTTTATTTTGTTTAAAACCGAAATTACAGCTGCCGAAGCGTAACATATTCCTAATCGAATCCCTGCTAAACCATACGCTTTTGAAAGTGTTTGCGTGATGAATAAATTTGGATATTCGTTTATTTTTGCCAACCAACTTTCTTTTTCAGAAAAGTCAATATACGCTTCATCAATAACTACTAATCCATTAAAGTTCTCCAGCAATTTGACCACACTTTCATCAGAAAAAGAATTTCCTGTTGGATTATTTGGCGAACATAAAAAGATGATTTTAGTTTTCTCGTCAACTGTTTCTAAAATCTTCTCTGCTTGAGGTTGAAAATGGGTTGAAAGCAGTACTTCTTTATTTTCAATATCATTTAGATTAGACAAAACGCCATACATTCCATACGTTGGTGGCAAAGTAATTACATTATCTACTTTTGGTTCGCAAAAAGCTCTAAAGATTAAATCTAATACTTCATCACTACCGTTTCCGAGTAAAATTTGATTGGGTTTTACATTTCTTTGCTTTGCCAAAACTACTTTTAGACTGCTTTGTTGCGGATCTGGATAGCGATTCACGCCATTCTGAAATGGATTTTCATTGGCATCCAAGAAAATCATATCTGCAGTGTCAAAATCCTCAAATTCGTCACGCGCCGAAGAATAGGGCTTCATCAGCTTGACGTTTTCTCGAACCAAATTATTTATATCAAAACTATTTTCCATTTTCAATCGCTTTTAATCTTAGTGTAACAGCATTTTTATGTGCTTGTAATCCTTCGGCCTCCGCCATAATCTCGATTGCTTTTCCTATATTTTGAATGCCTCTCTCTGATATTTTTTGGAAAGTCATTGCTTTTAAGAAACTATCTAAATTTACTCCCGAATAATTTTTAGCATAGCCGTTTGTTGGCAAGGTATGATTTGTCCCAGAGGCATAATCACCAGCGCTTTCTGGCGTATAATTTCCTATAAAAATAGAACCTGCATTTTGAATATTATCGACGTAATACTTTTCGTTTTTACTACAAATAATAAAATGTTCTGGACCGTATTCGTTGATTAAATCTATGGCAATTTGGTCATTTTCGACATAAATTAGTTTCGAGTTTTTGATGGCTTTTTCTGCAATAGCTTTTCTTGGCAAACTTTTTATTTGACTACTAACCTCATTTTCAACAGCGTCAATAAAATCTTTTGAAGTAGTTACTAAAATAACCTGACTGTCTGCACCATGCTCAGCTTGACTTAATAAATCAGAAGCTGCAAAACTAGCATCGGCACTATCATCGGCTACAATTAATAATTCTGAAGGACCTGCTGGCATATCTATAGCAACACCAAACTGAGTTGCAAATTGTTTAGAAACGGTTACAAATTGATTTCCTGGTCCAAAAATTTTATATACTTTAGGAATAGTTGATGTGCCAAAAGTCATTCCAGCAATTGCCTGAATCCCTCCAACTTTTAGAACTTTATTCACTCCACATAATTGGGCAGTATATAAGATAGCTGGATTAATTTTTCCGTTTTTATCGGGTGGCGAACACAAAACTATTTCTTGACATCCAGCAATTTTAGCAGGAACCGCCAGCATTAATACGGTTGAAAACAAAGGAGCTGTTCCGCCAGGAATGTATAACCCAACTTTTTGTATTGGGCGTTTTTCTTGCCAGCATTGCACACCTTCGGTCGTTTCAATTTCAATTTTAGCAGTTTTTTGGACACTATGAAATTTTTCAATGTTCGATTTTGCTAACTGAATCGCTTCTTTTAATTCATCAGAAACTAAACTTATAGCTATTTGAATTTCATCATCAGAAACTTGAATATCTGTTAATGAAATTCCATCAAAAAGTGAAGTGTATTTGGCTACTGCTTTATCTCCTTTTTTCTGAATTTCAGTAAAAATGCCTTTTACAGTTTCTTCAATATCACTAAAATTGGCAGTTGGTCTTTTTAAAATTTTAGACCAAGTTTCTCTTGCTGGATTGTATATTTTATTCATTTTTATTGAATTAAAGTACCATTTTATCAATTGGACAAACTAAAATACCTTCTGCTCCAGCTTCCTTTAGTTGATCAATTACATCCCAAAAAGTATCCTTATCAATTACGGAGTGAACACTACTCCATCCTTCTTCGGCTAAAGGCATAACAGTTAAGCTTTTTAAAACTGGTAAAATTTTGCCAATAGCGTCTATTTTATCATTTGGAACATTCATTAAAATGTATCTTGATTTTCTGGCTCTTAAAACCGACTCGATACGAAATTGAAGCGTGTTTATTAGCTTTTGCACTTCTGGAGTTACTTTTGGAGATACAGCTAATACGGCTTCACTTTTAAAAATAACTTCTACTTCTTTAAGATTGTTTTTAAACAGGGTACTTCCGCTAGAAACAATATCAACAATTGCATCAGCAAGACCAATATTTGGGGCAATTTCTACCGAACCTGAAATTTGGTGAATATCGACCGTTAAACCAAAAGAATTAAAATAATCTGTTACTGTATTTGGATAGGAAGTAGCAACCCGCATTCCGTCTAAATCTTTTATAGATTTATAATCGAATGTTTTAGGAACAGCCACTGACACTTTGCATTTAGAAAAACCCAATTTTTGGGCAACTTTAATGTTTTTTCCTTTTTCTACTAAAAGATTATCACCAACTATCGCAGCATCTACAACTCCGTCAATTAAATACTGTGGAATATCGGAATTACGAAGAAACAAAACTTCAAGAGGAAAATTAGTAGCTTGTGCCTTAAGTTGGTCGTTTCCGTTATCTATAGAAATACCACAATCTTTTAGAATTTGAATGCTGTCTTCGTTTAAACGACCTGATTTTTGAATTGCAATTTTTAAAGTACTCATTTTATTTGTTTTTTTGCGAGGAACGAAGCAATCTCGTTCTCAATTATTTGTTTTTTAATTTTTGTTTGAGTACCCGTTTGGTAATAAAAAACCCGTTTGGAGTTACTCAAACGGGTTTTTAGAATATTGTTACATACACACATATCATTAACACATCGCTTGAGAGCAATTGGTAAAATGATGATGGTGCAATTGATTTATTTTCATGTTTTTTTTATTGTGTTGCAAATATAGTTTAAAAAAAAATTAAAAAACAAATCATATAAAAAATTGAACAAAAAAAACATCTACAAGTAGTTTTTGTAACTATTTGTAGATGTTCTAAAACTAAAGAATCAATTTAAAGAATTCTAATTTAAAACTGGAACTTCTAGTGAAGGTCCTGCTGCAACTAAACGTTTTCCTTCTTCTGTATTGGTATATTGCTCGAAATTTTTAATGTATCGAGCTGCTAAATCTTTAGCTTTGCGCTCCCACTCCGCTTTGTCTTTGTAAGTATCTCTTGGGTCTAGCAAACCTTCGCTTACTCCTGATAAAGCAGTTGGTATAGTTAAATTTAAAAATGGAATATCTCTAGTTGGAGCTGCATCAATTTCACTATTAATAATGGCATCAATTATGGCTCTTGTATTTTTAAGTGAAATTCGTTTTCCTGTTCCGTTCCAACCTGTATTGACTAGATAAGCTTTAGCATTGTGCTCTTTCATTTTTCCGATTAATGTTTTAGAATACATTGTTGGGTGCAAGGTCAGGAACGCTTCTCCAAATGCAGGTGAAAATGAAGGTTCTGGTTCTGTAATTCCTCTCTCTGTGCCTGCTAGTTTTGACGTGTAACCACATAGGAAGTGGTATTGTGCTTGATCTTCATCTAGAATAGAAACTGGAGGTAAGACCCCAAATGCATCGGCAGAAAGATAGATTATCTTACTAGCGTGTCCCGCTTTAGAGGGCAAAACAATTTTATTGATATGATAAATTGGATAAGACACTCGAGAGTTTTCTGTTATAGAATGATCGAAATAATTGATTTCTCCGTACTCATCGACAATTACATTTTCGAGTAAAGCATCTCTTTTAATGGCTCTCCAAATATCTGGCTCATTGTTTTCGCTTAAGTCAATTACTTTTGCATAACAACCCCCTTCATAATTAAATACACCATTGTTATCCCAACCGTGCTCGTCATCACCAATTAAGTATCTTTTTGGGTCGGCAGATAATGTGGTTTTTCCTGTACCTGAAAGTCCGAAAAATATAGTTACATCACCTTTCTCACCAACATTTGCAGAACAGTGCATTGAGGCCATTCCTTTAAGAGGTAAATAGTAATTCATCATAGCAAACATCCCTTTTTTCATTTCTCCACCGTACCAAGTTCCTCCAATAATTTGAATTTTTTCGGTAAGATTAAATACGACAAAGTTTTCAGAATTGAGTCCGTGTTCTTTCCAATCTGGATTTATTGCTTTAGAACCATTCATCACTACAAAATCAGGCTCCCCAAAAGTTTCCAATTCGTAAATGGATGGTCTAATAAACATATTGGTTACAAAGTGTGCTTGCCAAGCCACTTCCATTATAAAACGTACTTTTAGTCTTGTATCAGCGTTTGTTCCGCAAAAAGCATCAACCACATATAATTTTGGAGAAGTTGAAAGTTGTTCTAGGACTAGTGATTTTAAATCATCCCAAACTTCCTTGGTGGTAGGGAAATTTACTTTATCATCCCAGTAAATAGTATCTTTAGTAATATCATCTTTAACGATGTATCTGTCTTTTGGAGAACGGCCAGTAAAAATCCCGGTTTTTACTGCAACGCAACCTGTATCGGTTTGTGCACCTTTCTCATATCCTTTTCTTTTATGAGAAACTTCTGCCTGATATAGCTCTTCATATGTAGGATTGTAAGATACTTCATGATACCCTGTAATTCCTAAATCTTGTAATTCCTTGATAACTCTGATGTTTTTCATATTGTTTGATTTTATAATTCTTACTCATTTATTCTTTAACAAATTTAAAATTCTAGAGCCGAAAGAAACCTGATTTTTATCATGTAAATCAACTAAAATTAAGAAAACGATTTCGGGAATCATCTTTTATGATAAGATGTATATCTATAAAATATTAGTTTAAATTTACAAAAAAATTAGCTGATTTATATCATATAAAACAGAAAAAAGAATTAGTTCATTTGCATCACTATTAATTAAAAATTATATCATCATGTTTGATTGGTTTAAAACATTGTTTTCTCCTAATAATGCTCCTGATATTACTCAGTCGCTAATTGTATTATTAATCGCTATAAGTGTTGGTTTTTTTGTAGGTAGAATTCGTATTAGAAATGTATCACTTGGCGTTTCGGCAGTCATGTTTGTTGGTTTATTTTTAGGCCATTACGGATATAGAATGGACGATAGTATATTAGTATTTGTTAGGGATTTTGGTTTAATTTTATTTGTATATGGAATTGGAATACAAGTTGGACCGTCTTTCTTTTCATCATTTAAAAAAGACGGATTGTTATTTAATATTCTAGCCATTGGCACGGTACTTCTTGGAGGAATTATTACCTATTTTCTTTATTTCATAGCTAAAATTGATATTGAAAATGCAGTAGGTTTAATGTCTGGATCAGTTACAAATACCCCTGGATTAGGAGCTGCTAAATCGACATTGCAAGAAATTCAAAATAAATTCCCTACCAAAGTATTTAGTGACCCAACTATTGCATATGCTATAACTTACCCACTAGGTGTTTTGGGAATTATTGTTACCATTATTTTTTCTAAATCGGTATTTAAAATCGATTTGATGAAGGAAAGTTTCTCACTTCAATCAAAAAAAAATGACGAAACATCTCTAATCATTCACGAAAAGTGTCGAATTACCAATAATGAATTGATAGGAAAAAGTATTTATCAAATTTTTAAAGAGTTAGGTATTCAAAATATAATTATTTCAAGATTAAAAAATAGTGGATCCAAAGTGGTTTATTCTCCTTCACTAGATTCTAAAATTCATCATAAAGATGTGTTGATGGTGGTTGGAAACCAAAAAGACGTTTCTCATTTTATAAGTCTTGTTGGTAAAGTTTCAACTGATTTATTTATTGAATCTGAAGAAGATGTAGTTTCTAAAAACATATTAGTAACGAAAAAATCGGCTACCCATAAAACCCTAGCCGAACTCGATTTACACAATAAATTTGATTTAAAAGTAACTCGTGTTATTCGTTCAGGATTAGAATTATTAGCTCAACCTTCTTTAGAATTGTATTATGGCGATAAATTATTAATTGTTGGTAATAAAGAAGCCATTTCGGAAGTTGAAAAGATAATAGGAAACTCTGAAAAAAGCCTTTTAGAACCCGATTTTTTATCTTTGTTTGGTGGGTTAATTATTGGAATTATTATTGGTTCCATACCTATTTTTATTCCTTTATTACCAGTTCCTTTAAAACTCGGCTTTGCAGCAGGACCACTTATAACAGCTTTATTTATTAGTAGATATGGCGGGATTGGAGTAATTCATTCCTACATTAATAATGGAGCAGTACATTTTATGAAAGATTTAGGAATCTGCTTATTCTTTGCTGCTGTTGGAATTCATGCTGGTGCTGCATTTTATGAAAACTTTATTAAATTTAACGGTTGGCTTTGGATCTATTATGGTTGTTACATTACATTTATTCCACTGATAATTTTAGTAGTAGTAAGCCGATTGGTGTTTAAACTTAACTTTTATCAATTGGTTGGTATCATGAGTGGTGCTTATACCGATCCTGCAGCATTGGCTTTTAGCACTAAATACTTAGACTCTGATATTCCTAATCAGTCGTATGCAACGGTATATCCTTTAGTGACAATTTCAAGGATATTTATTGCTCAATTACTCATTTTGTTATTTGCTAGTTAGCAATAACACAAAATAAAATCAATAAAAAAATAGGATTTTCTAATGTAGATAATCCTCTTTTTTTGTTTAATTAATCCTTGTCAGCTCCTTGTGTTTCTTGACTACCTATTGGTGAATTAGAGTTAGCTCTGATTTCTGTATGTCGAATTTCGCCTCCAGAAGTTCCAACTTTTTGAGCTAAAAAAACACCCATTAGTGCAAGTAAAAGTGTAATAATTGTAGTGTATTTTAGTAAAGAAATTTTCTTTATTGAAAAATAGATAGAAACTAATGATAATGCTCCCATTGCATATAAAACTAGTGCGAATTTTTCGGCTAATTCTTCGTGTTCATGAATGATCTCTTTGCCTATATTAGGCATATCTTCTACTAGTTCCTCTGCTCCTTCACCTGTTCCCATGCTAAATGCTGCAAAAATCGCCGCAATTATAAATAAGACATAAGCAACCGTTTTCACAGAATTGTTTTTCAAAATCATTCCTACAATTAAAATTCCTAATCCAAAAATCGTCCCGATAATTGGAAAATGGTTTACTACCAAATGTAAATGAGCGTCATTCATGAAAATAAATATAAATTTGTTTAATACTAATTATTCTTTCAAAGTTATTATTTTCTTTTTAATATTCTTCTAGTTTTAGTAATGTTAATGGAATAATAATTTAATTTAAACAAGCAAATTTAAGAATGATGAATATTATTATATTTAAAAAAAATATTTTATTGTAAAAAAAACATTTCAATTTTGTAAATAATACAGTTTTTATACTGTGAAATAAACTATTCGGTAAAAAGCATTCAATAAAAAAAATATTTGTATTCTTTTTATTATTTTTAAACTTTTAAAATAATAAACCTAAAAGATATATGCATCTTTCACCGAGAGAAACCGAAAAATTATTGCTACACTTAGCAGGAGAACTTGCAGAAAAACGAAAAGCAAGAGGTTTAAAATTAAATTATCCCGAAGCCATTGCGTTAATTAGTTCTAGACTACAAGAAGCCATTCGTGATGGAAAATCAGTTGCAGAACTCATGCAATATGGGGCAACTATTTTAACAAAAGATGATGTCATGGAGGGGATTTCCGAAATGATTCACGACATTCAAGTAGAAGGCACGTTTCCTGACGGAACTAAGCTAGTTACTGTTCATGAACCTATTCGATAAATTCCAAATTTTAAAAAAAATTAATTATGATACCAGGAGAATATTTTTTAAAAGAAGGAACTATCGAATGTAATGTCGGTCGGGCAACTACTAAAGTGACAGTTGTAAATACTGGAGATAGACCCGTACAAATTGGTTCTCACTTTCATTTTTTTGAAGTGAATTCCCAAATGCAATTTGATAGGTCAAAAGCATTTGGTATGCGATTAAATATTGCCGCAGCAACAGCAGTTCGATTTGAACCAGGGGAAGAAAAAGAAGTAGAGCTAGTCTCTTTTGGTGGAGAAAAATTAATCTACGGTTTCAATAATTTAGTTAACGGAAGTGTAGCAATTCAAAAGTAAAAAGGATGAGTTTAGAAATTAGCAGATTAAAATATGCCAATATGTATGGCCCAACAACTGGTGATAAGGTTCGCTTGGGTGATACCGAATTGTTTATAGAAATTGAAAAAGATTTTACCGTTTATGGTGATGAAGCTAAATTTGGTGGTGGTAAAACAATTCGTGACGGAATGGCACAATCGGCAAGGGCAACAAGAGCTGAAGGCGTTTTAGATTTTGTTATTACTAGCGTCATGATTATTGACCATTGGGGAGTTGTTAAAGCCGATATTGGAATAAAAAACGGAAAAATAGTTGGTATTGGCAAGGCTGGCAACCCAGATACAATGGATGGAATTACTCCAAATATGATTATTGGAGCATCTACAGAAGTTCATGGCGGCGCTGGTTTGATTGCTACTGCTGGAGGAATCGATACACACATTCATTTTATTTGTCCACAACAAATAGATCATGCGTTATTTAGCGGAATAACAACCATGTTAGGTGGTGGTACTGGTCCTGCCGATGGAACAAATGCTACTACTGTAACCCCAGGAGCATGGAACTTACAACGCATGTTAGAGGCTGCCGACTCCTACCCTATGAATTTAGGTTTTTACGGTAAAGGAAACTGTGCTTCTTTAGACCCTTTAGAAGAGCAAATAGAAGCGGGTGCACTTGGACTTAAAATTCATGAAGATTGGGGAAGTACTTCATCTGTAATTGATGCAGCTTTAACAATTGCTGATAAACATGATGTTCAAATTGCTATTCATACGGACACATTAAATGAAATGGGATTCTTAGAAGACACCATAAAAGCTATAGATGGAAGAGTTATTCATACTTTTCATACTGAAGGCGCTGGTGGCGGTCATGCTCCTGATATTATTAAAGCCGCTATGTATCCCTATGTATTGCCTTCGTCTACCAATCCAACAAGACCTTTTACAGTAAATACGATTGATGAGCATCTAGATATGTTGATGGTTTGCCATCATTTAGATAAAAATGTTCCTGAAGATGTCTCTTTTGCCGATAGTCGCATTCGTCCTGAAACCATTGCTGCTGAGGATATTCTTCATGATATGGGCGTATTTAGTATGATGAGTTCAGATTCTCAAGCTATGGGTAGAGTAGCTGAAGTTATTACTCGAACGTGGCAAACCGCTCATAAAATGAAAGTGCAACGAGGCCCATTAGCTGAAGACCAAGATAATAGCAACGATAATTTTAGAGTAAAAAGATACATTGCAAAATACACTATAAATCCTGCCATTTCTCATGGTATTAGTGAATATGTTGGTTCTCTAGAAGCAGGAAAGCTTGCTGATATTGTGTTGTGGAAACCCTCAATGTTTGGCGCAAAACCTGAAATGATAATTAAAGGAGGAATGATTATCGCCTCTCGAATGGGAGATCCGAATGCCTCTATCCCTACTCCACAACCTGTGATTTATCGTCATATGTTTGGGGCAAGTAACAAGGGTATTTTCAATACGTGTATCACTTTTGTTTCTAAAGTATCTTTAGAAAAAAATATTGTTCAAAGTTATGGTTTACATAAAATAGTTTTACCAGTAAAAAATTGCCGAAACATCTCTAAGAAAGATTTAATTCATAATGATAAAACACCTAAAATTGATGTAAATCCTGAAAACTATCAAGTTAAAGTTGATGGAGAAATAATTACTTGTGAACCCATGAAAGAATTGCCTTTAGCGCAAAGATATTTCTTATTTTAATTTAACTCTATTGGTTTTCTTACATAAAATTTAAAGAATTCTGTAATGCTAATTCAACAAAAAATTGGAAATATTAAGGATTATCCAAACAATACTAAAACTATTGATTGGCTTAAATTACAATGGTTTGAATCCAATAAACGCATCCAAAGAAAACATACCGAATCAGGTCTAGAAATTGCAATTAAATTTTTACAAGAAAATCCAAATTTAAATCAAGGAGACATTTTGTATGAAGATGAGAAATCTATTATCGCCATTGATATCTTACCCTGCGAATGTATTGTTGTTGCACCAAAAAACATGTTCGAAATGGCTAGCGTATGTTATGAAATTGGAAACAAACACTTACCACTTTTTTTTGATAAAGAAGAACTATTAGTACCCAACGAAATGCCATTATACAAACTATTAATCACTCAAGGCTATATTGTGAAACAAGAACAACGCCAATTATTGCAACCTTTAAAAACAACAGTTGCCCCACATGGCAGTACAAATGATTCCCTATTTTCTAAAATAATGAAGCTTACAGCACACCATGAATAATGCTTTACTTTCTTTATTGCACTTAACCGATCCTAATTTACCAATAGGTGGTTTTTCTCATTCAGCGGGTTTAGAAACTTATGTACAACAAGGATTGGTAAAAGATAAATCAAGTGCTTTACAATTCGTAGTAGAAATGCTATCTCAAAATTTGCGTTATACAGATGCTGCTTTTGTTTCGTTAGTTTATGAAGCTACAAAGAAAAATGATTTAGAAGAAATTCTAAGGTTTGACGAGCATTGCACAGCTCTAAAACTCCCCAAAGAAATGAGAGTTGCCAGTAATAAATTGGGCTTGCGATTGATGAAAATATTTCAGCCTTCAAATAAAGATGAACTTGTAAATGACTATGCTTTAGCAATTAAAAACCAAAAAGCTCTTGGGCATTACTGTATTGCTTTTGCAATGTATGCATCTACATTGTCCATTTCGAAAGAAGATACGCTAAGTGGCTTTTATTATAACGCAGCTGTTGGTTTTGTTACCAATGCCGTTAAATTAGTTCCGCTTAGTCAGCAAAGTGGGCAAGAAATTTTATTTGAAATTCAAGATTTGATTGAAGAATTAGTTCAACAAACAGTAACTCCTGATATTGATTTAATTGGAATGTGCTGTTCTGGTTTTGATATCAAAAGTATGCAACACGAAAGATTGTATTCGAGATTGTATATGTCCTAAAAAATTAAACTTTTAAAAAAAATTAAATGAGCGAAAGAAGCTATATAAAAATTGGTGTTGCAGGTCCTGTTGGTTCTGGTAAAACAGCATTAATTGAACGTTTAAGTAGAAAATTGGCTAATGAATATAGCATTGGAGTAATAACCAATGATATTTATACTAAAGAAGATGCTGAGTTTTTAACACAAAACAGCTTGTTGCCAAAAGAACGTATCATTGGCGTAGAAACAGGAGGTTGTCCGCATACTGCGATTCGAGAAGACGCTAGTATGAATTTAGAAGCTGTCGAGGAAATGGCGAATCGTTTTGCCGATATTGAAATTATTTTTATTGAAAGTGGTGGCGATAATTTGTCGGCGACCTTTAGCCCAGATTTAGCCGATGTAACGATATTTGTAATTGATGTTGCTGAAGGTGATAAAATACCTAGAAAAGGTGGTCCAGGTATTACAAGAAGTGATTTATTAGTTATTAATAAAATAGATTTAGCTCCCTATGTCAATGCTGATTTGGGCGTAATGGAGCGCGATGCCAAAAAAATGCGAAACGGAAATCCATTTGTATTCACAAACCTAATGAGTTTGCAAGGCCTTGAAGATGTAATTGGATGGATTAAAAAATATGCTTTACTAGAAGAAGTCGAAGAACCAAAATTATTGCGATGATTGCAAAAATTAATATTCAAACTACACTTCAAAACGGTATTACAAAACTAGGGAATTGTTATTTTTCGCCACCGTTTAAAGTAATGAATATAACCGAAGATAAAAAATCAAACCATCTGAATCTCATGTTAATGAATTCGTCTCCAGGGATTTTAGACAAAGATGAATTTGAAATTAAAATTGAAGTCGTTAAAAATGGTTCACTTCAACTGCATTCACAATCCTATCAGCGATTGTTTACCATGACAAAAGGAGCGGCTCAAGAAATGGAGATTAAATGCAACGCTAATTCGTCATTTACCTACTTGCCTCATCCTTCTGTTCCGCATAAAGATTCCATATTTAGAGCTAAAAACAAAATTTACCTTGGCAATAATTGTAAACTAATTTGGGGAGAAATCATAACTTGCGGAAGAACACTAAAAGACGAGGTTTTTACTTTTTCAAAATACCACAATAGCACAGAAATATTTTTGAATCATAGACTAATCATTAAAGAAAATATTGTCATGCAACCTTCATTCATAAATCCATCAAAAATGGGTCAACTCGAAGGATATACTCATCAAGCCAGTTTAATAATTATTGACGAAACAATAGACACTGATTTTTTTACCAATGTTGTGAATGACTATTTACAACAACAAATTGAAATTAGTTTTGGAGTTTCGACAACTCATACTAATGGAATTATAATTAGAATTTTAGGCTATAAAGGCGAACCTTTATTTAATTATTTGAATCATATTGCTCAATTAACTAAAACCATCAAATCAACAATTTATGCAACATGAGTTTCAAATAGTACTTACCGCTGCCATAACAATTGCTTGTTTGCACACGATTACAGGACCTGATCATTATCTGCCTTTTATTGCTTTATCTAAATCTAGAGGTTGGAGTTTTGGTAAAACACTCTTGTGGACTATTATTTGTGGTTGTGGTCATGTATGGAGTTCGGTTTTATTAGGGCTTGGCGGAGCTGCAATTGGTTGGAATTTATCTAAAATTTCATGGCTTGAAGGAGTTAGAGGTGGAATTGCAGGGTGGTTTATGGTACTTTTTGGGTTACTCTATTGCATTTGGGGCTTGTACCGAACCTACAAAAATAAATCGCACAAGCATTTTGACACCTACGATGATGGAAGTATATATGTTTTTGAGCACAAACACGGCGAAGCAGTTTCGGTTACTGAGAGACACAAAGTTACTCCTTGGGTTATGTTTATCATATTTTTATTAGGCCCTTGCGAACCAATGATTCCAATACTTTTTTTTCCTGCTGCACAACATTCGTGGCAAGGTATGCTATTACTTATTGTTGTATACACTACTTTTACATTAGTAACCATGATTGTTATGGTATTTCTTGGTTACTATAGCATTTCATTATTTAATACCGAAAAATTAGAAAAACACATGCATACTTTAGGAGGCTTAACGGTATTTATTTGTGGAGCTGGAATGGTATTTATGGATTGGTAATTAAAAACAATTACTTAAAGTTAAATATCAATAAAATAACTAAAAATTATTGATAAACAACAAATTAAATTAACAATTAAGATGACAACTCCTGAAGAAAATTCTTCAAAAAAAAGCATTCTAGACAAAAGTATCACTACTCGTGAAGTGATTTTTATGTTTTTTGTTGTATTGTGTTTGTCGCCATTAATCTCAGCTCCTATTGCATTATTAATGGGATTAATCATTGCTCAATTTATTGGTCATCCTTATTTGAATTTAAATCATAAAGCCACTCATATTTTATTGCAAATTTCAGTTGTTGGATTGGGTTTTGGAATGAACATAAACTCGGCAATGAAAGCAGGAAAAGAAGGTATTGTCTTTACGGTACTTTCGATTGTTGGTACTTTAATCATTGGAGTTTTATTAGGTAAAGCACTTAAAATTGAAAAAAAGATTTCCTTCTTAATAGCAACTGGTACAGCTATTTGTGGCGGAAGTGCAATTGCAGCAATCTCACCAGTTATTAAAGCCGATGAAAAACAAATATCAGTTGCTTTAGGCACCATTTTTATTTTGAATTCTGTAGCATTAATAGTATTTCCATTTATTGGACATTATCTAAACTTAACTGAAAATCAATTTGGTTTGTGGTGCGCAATCGCTATTCATGATACCAGTTCAGTAGTTGGAGCCTCAAGCAAATATGGCCCACATGCTTTAGAAGTTGCCACTACAGTTAAATTAGCTCGGGCGTTATGGATAATACCTATTGCTTTTTTATCGACATTTATTTTTAAAAATAAAGGAACCAAAATCAAAATTCCATATTTTATTGGATTATTTGTTCTTGCAATGCTTGCCAATTCTTATTCTCCGTTTGTACAGAATTACAGTCACTATGTTACTGGTTTTGCAAAAGCCACACTCACCTTAACGCTTTTTCTTATAGGATGTGGATTGTCAAGAAAAGTGCTCACTTCAGTAGGTTACAAACCATTATTGCAAGGGGTCGTTTTATGGATTATTATATCTATTTCAACTTTATTGAGTATTTTAACTTTAGTTTAATTTCTTCTATTTGATTCTTCAATTTTTTTAAGCTAAATTGTAATACTAATTTTATTTAAAATTATCATTTACCAATTTAATTTTTGTGGGTGCTACTCAACCAAATACAATTTTACTACTTTTACCGTCTAAAATACAACTATCATGTCAGTATCCAAAAAAGATTACAAACGAATTACTACTAAATCTTTAATTGAAATGAAAGCCAATGGCGAAAAAATTTCAATGCTTACTGCCTACGATTATACGATGGCAAAAATTGTAGACACAGCTGGTGTAGATGTAATTCTTGTTGGAGATTCTGCATCGAATGTTATGGCAGGACATGAAACTACTTTACCTATTACTTTAGATCAAATGATTTATCATGCATCGGGTGTAGTTAGAGCAATATCAAGAGCATTAGTTGTTGTTGATTTGCCTTTTGGAAGTTATCAATCAGACTCTAAAGCTGCTTTGCGCTCCGCAATTCGAATCATGAAAGAAAGTGGTGGTCATGCGGTAAAGCTTGAGGGAGGAAGTGAGATTAAAGATTCTATAAAAAAAATATTAAATGCAGGTATTCCTGTAATGGGACATTTAGGTTTAACTCCACAATCTATTTATAAATTCGGAACTTACACTGTTCGTGCCCAAGAAGATCAAGAAGCTGAAAAATTGATTGAAGATGCAATATTACTCGAAAGTTTAGGCTGTTTTGCGCTAGTTGTTGAGAAAATTCCGGCGGACTTAGCCGAAAAAGTAGCACAAAGTATTTCTATTCCAGTTATTGGAATTGGTGCTGGAGGCGGTGTTGACGGACAAGTACTTGTAATTCACGATATGCTAGGCATGAATAACGAATTTAGCCCTAGATTTCTAAGACGCTATATGAATTTATTCGAAGGTATGACTAAAGCAATTGGTCAATATGTTGCTGACATAAAATCGAGAGATTTTCCAAATGAGAAAGAGCAATATTAGTTTAGAATCTAAGAATAATTAGACTACTTAGACTACTTAGATTTCTAGAATTATTAATAAAAATAAATTATAATCTTTATTTCTATAACTTTTTTAAATTATAAAAATAATATCTAAATTTCGTTCGACATTAAAAGTCTAAAAATCTAAGAATTCTAAAAATCTACATGAAAATCCTTTCCAACAAAAACAACCTCCAAATTCTTCACGAAGACAATCACATTATTATTGTCAATAAACGTGTGGGTGATATTGTGCAAGGAGACAAAACAGGAGACAAACCATTAAGCGAAGTTGTTAAAGAATATATTAAAGATAAGTACGACAAGCCAGGAGAAGTTTTTCTAGGAGTTGTTCATCGTTTAGATCGTCCAACAACAGGAATCGTTCTTTTTGCTAGAACTAGCAAAGCATTAACGCGAATGAATGAACTTTTTAGTAATAGAGAAACGCAAAAAACCTATTGGGCAATTGTAAAAAACAAACCTTCAAAAACTGAAGATAAACTTGTTCATTACTTAAAAAGAAATGAGAAAAACAATACTTCTAAAGCACATTTAAAAGAAGTACCTGAAAGTAAAATTGCCAGTTTAGAGTATAAAATCATCAAA
This sequence comes from Flavobacterium myungsuense, assembly GCF_042677265.1. Lineage (NCBI taxonomy): Bacteria > Pseudomonadati > Bacteroidota > Flavobacteriia > Flavobacteriales > Flavobacteriaceae > Flavobacterium > Flavobacterium myungsuense. The sequence continues at coordinate 156,541 of NZ_JBHTIZ010000046.1, forward strand.
GAATTAAACAATTATTTCGCTTTAGAAATTAATTTACATACGGGTCGCCATCATCAAATTCGTGCGCAACTTCAAGCTATTGGCTGTCCTATAAAAGGCGATTTAAAATATGGTTTTGACCGAAGCAACCCTGACGGCGGGATTCATCTACATGCAAAAAAATTAGTTTTTATTCATCCTGTTACAAAAGAAAACATTGAAATTAATGCCCCTGTACCAAATGATGTAATTTGGAATGCCATATAAATAAAAAAAAATGTATTTTTACATTTAAGATATATTTAACAAGTAACTTGTAAACTCAAAAAAAATGAAAAAATCAATTTTCTTACTTCTTTTACTACAATTCTTTTTCATCTCGGCACAAGACCATTTATCAGGACTAAATACTTCTAAGAGAGTTGGGTTACTTAATGTAAGTAATAACCCAGCCGAACTTTCAAATTTAAGTTCTAAATATGAAGTCAATCTTTTTTCGGTAAGCGCTATTGTGTCTAATAATATAGTTGGTTTTAATGATATTGTTGATGGGGAAAATTTAGAAGATTTATTATTTAAAGGCAATGGGCGTGTTAATTTTAGAGTAGATTCTGAAATTTATGGTCCTGGATTTGCCATGCGCTTAAAAAAATGGTCTTTTGGTTTTAATACCAAAGGATATATTAAAGCATCAGTTGTAGATGTAAACCCTAGCTTAGGAGATGCTATCCTTAATCAAGCTATCCAATCTATTGGAGGGGCTACAACCATAAAAAATGACTATAATCAACGATTAAACGGAACAACTTGGGGAGAAGTTGGGCTTTCTGTGGCTAGAAATTTATATGCTACTGATACAAAAAAATTAAGTGCAGGTGTTACTTTAAAATTACTGTTTCCTGGTTCGTATGCCAATTTTGGGGTGGGTCAGTTTTCTGGAACTATTACTAATAATACTGATAAACAAACTATTACAGATGCTAATGCCAATTTAAATTTTGCCTATTCAGGAAATCTTGCCAACAGTTTTGTAGATTTTAGTGATTATTCACGATCTGTTTTTGGTGGATTAAATGGGGTTGCCGCTGATTTTGGGATAAATTATCAATGGAAAAGTAAAGACAAAGAAGAATATAAACTGAATCTTGGAGCTGCAGTAAAAAACATAGGTAAGATGACTTTTAAATCGGATAATAATTCTTCAATAAATTATGAATTGGATATTACAGGTTCTGAAGTTTTAGATTTAAATAAATTTAATAATATTGAAAGCTTACAAGGAATTGAAGAAATACTTATAAAGGAGGGATTTTTAACCAAAACAGATGGCGGAAATGCCGATTTTAAAGTAAATCTTCCTGCTGTATTTACAGGATATGCAGATGTAAAAGTAATTTCAAAGTTTTATCTTACGCTTTACACCCAACAAAAACTAAATGACAATGGCAAAAACGATCAAATTATTACCCAAAATGTAGTATCGGTTACGCCTAGATTGTCGTTTAAAAATTTCGAACTATTTTCTTCGTGGGCCGACAATGAAATATCAGGAACTACCGGTGGTTTTGGTTTAAGAATTTGTGGTTTTTATTTAGGATCTAGCTCAATACTTACCGCATTATCAAGCGACACTAAGCAAGCCGATTTTTATTTAGGATTTCAATATGGTCTTCGATAAAAATATATCCTAACTGGTAATATAAATTCAAAACAATAATCAAAAACAATTATAAAATGGAAAATGTAAATGAAAAAATAGCTGCTATTCGAGAGCATGGGTACGAAATTGATTTCAGTACAATTTTTAATAAAGCTATCGAAAACTACAAAAAAATTGCTTTAATTGCAGGTCTAGCTTTTATTGTATTTGGAGCAATTATAAGTATCTTTTTTCTTGGGGGTTTTGCTGCTATATGGGGGTTTAGTACCATTACAGAAAACATGTCGCAACTAGACCCAAAAAATTTTTCAGGCACAACTGTACTTATTTATACTCTTAGCATTTCAATTTTTTCGGGCATTTGTGCCCCTTTTTCGGGAGGAATTTTAAAAATGGCTTATAATGCAAGTAAAAATGAAGAGTTTTCATTAGCAACTGCATTTGAGTATTATAAAACAAGCTATTTTAAAGATTTATTTATAGCAACTACTGTCATTTCTATTTTTTCATTAGGCTTAAGCACTGCATTAGAAGCCTCGGGAATTAAATTTATTGGTTCACTATTAAGTTCTATCATTTCATTCTTAACTTTCTTAACCATTCCTCTAATTATTTTTGGAAAACTTCCTGCTTTTGAAGCAATAAAAGGTAGTTTTACTATTGTTTCTAAACATTTTTTTGTTTTATTAGGATTGCTTATTGTTAGTATAATAATGGTTTGCCTTGGTTTAATTGGATTTTGTATTGGTGTTTTCTTTACAATGCCTTTTTTAAATTCTATGTATTTTGTTATTTATAATGAAATTGTTGGAATTGATGAAAAAAGCGAATTAGAAGCATTTTTAGAGTAGATCAAATTAAAAAAAACAGATTTAGATTGTATTCAATAGAATTTGCACTTAAAATCAACAATTATTTATAACTTAATACTCGTCACAAATTATTTTAAGACATCAAAATTTGTAAAAATGAATTACGATTTCTATACTTTTTATTGTATTATTTGGTATACTAATCTATAATTTATTCCATTTAAGTAGATAATCTAATAACCATTTGTAAAAGAAACAATTGAAAAAATAATTGCTAAATGGATAAATGTAGTTTAAAAAATCATTGGTTCTCATCGACCATATTCAATTTTGAATACCCACGCCATTTTTCGATAACCTCTTTCATGTCTTGAGGCAATTCGGTATCAAAACGTAACATCTCCCCTGAAGTTGGATGTATAAATCCTAGGGTTTTGGCATGAAGTGCTTGTCGTGGTAGTATTTTAAAACAATTGTCAATAAATTGCTTGTATTTTGTAAAAGTAGTTCCTTTCAAAATCAAGTCGCCTCCGTAACGGGCATCATTAAATAATGGATGTCCTATATGTTTCATGTGAACCCTAATTTGATGCGTACGCCCCGTTTCTAAAATACAGGAGACCAAAGTAACATAGCCAAAACGTTCTAAAACTTTATAGTGAGTTATAGCAGGCTTTCCTATCTCTGGGTCGGCAAAAACCGCCATTTGCATTCTATCTTTTACATGTCGTGCAATATTGCCTTCTATTGTCCCTTCGTCTTCTTTTACATTACCCCAAACCATAGCAATATATTCTCTTTCAGATGTTTTAGCCTCAAACTGTTTGGCTAAATGTGACATGGCTGCTTCTGTTTTTGCAATTACCAAAAGTCCTGTAGTATCTTTGTCTATTCGATGCACGAGTCCAGGACGTTCACTGCTGTTCATGGGTAAATTCTCAAAATGATAGGCTAAAGCATTTACTAAAGTTCCCGTATAATTGCCATGACCAGGATGAACTACTAAACCTGCTGGCTTATTTATGAGTAGTAAGGATGCATCTTCAAAAACAATATCTAACGGAATATTTTCAGGATCCACTCTGTTTTCAAATGGTGGATGCGATAATAAAATCCGAACCACATCAAAAGGTTTTACCTTATAATTTGATTTAACGGGTATGTCATTTACAAATATATTGCCGGCATTAGCTGCATTCTGTATTTTATTTCGAGTAACATTCGGAATTAAATTCATCAAGAATTTATCTATTCGTAACAATAATTGCCCTTTAGGAACATCAAATCTAAAATGTTCAAACAATTCGTCCTCTACAATTTCCTGAAAATCACTATTATTGTCCATCAACAGGGGTTTCTTCAATTGCTGGAGTAGCAGTACTATCTATCTCAGTGTCATCAAAACCTACATTTCCGTCACCTAAAACCAAATCAATTTTTGATGATTTAAAAACTTTATCGCCAGGTTTTAACTTCTTTCCATTCAAATACATTTCAAGAACCATATCTTTTCCTAAATACGGTTTATAGGTAATTTTTCCTTCTTCCAATCCAATCGATTTAAGTGTTGGAACCGCTTGTCTATAGGTTTTCTCAATCAAATTGGGTATTTGAACGGTCTTGAAACCCGACGAATTAATCTTTATATAAATCTTTCTACCTTCCTTAACCTTAGCCCCTGCAATAGGGTCTTGCTCTACTACACAATGCTTTTTAAAACGTTTATCAAAATCTACGCTATCAAGCAAAACGTATTCTAAACTCAAATCATCTAACTTTTCTTCTACTTCTAGTTCACTCAGATTCTTTAAATTAGGAACCATTATTTCTTCATTATGATCAGTAACATAAGTAAGCCAATGAAAAAATAAATAGCCCAAAAGCAATACAATTGATATTGCTATTAGCATCTGCATAAAAAAAACTTTACTAGTCAGGTAATTGCGTAAACTCATAAAAAAAATATTTGCACAAAGATATAAAAATAGTAAAGGCAATTCATTCCAAAAAAAATGATAATTTTGTGTACAATTTTTAGGAGCTATTTCCTGCTTTACGCTATATCTTTTCCTTTTTTCACTGTTTCGTACCTCACAATAAAAAAAAGAAAAAGGATATCGCTGCAATCAGGGCTATGGTTTTGGTCATCAATTTAAAATTCTGTTATAAAATGAAGAATATTGCTATTATCATGGGAGGCTATTCTAGTGAGTATAAAATTTCACTCATTAGCGGTAATGTCGTCTATCAATTTTTAGATAAAACCAAATACGTTGGTTTCAGAATCCATATTTTTAAAGAAAAATGGGTATTTGTCGATGACAATGAAACCGAATTTCCTATAGATAAAAACGATTTTTCAGTAACCGTAAACGGAACAAAAATTACTTTTGATGCAGTCTTCAACGCCATTCATGGCACACCAGGAGAAGATGGATTAATGCAAGCCTATTTCGAATTGCTTCAAATTCCACAAACCTCTTGCGACTATTATCAATCGGCATTAACGTTCAATAAACGAGATTTACTTTCAGTTTTAAAACCCTACGGAATAAAAACAGCTACTTCATATTACCTCAACAAAGGCGATAGTATCGATACTAAAGAAATAGCAGCAAAAGTAGGAATGCCCTGTTTTGTGAAACCCAATAAATCTGGATCTAGTTTTGGGATATCTAAAGTAAAAACCGAAGCCGAATTGCCTATCGCCATAGCAGTAGCCTACAAAGAAGACAACGAAATCATTATTGAAAGTTTCCTCGACGGAACCGAAGTTTCTGTTGGAGTCATCAATTATCAAGGAAAAATTACCGTTTTGCCTATTACAGAAATCGTTTCCGAAAATGATTTCTTCGATTATGAAGCCAAATATTTAGGAAAATCGCAAGAAATTACTCCAGCCCGAATTTCAGACGAAATGACCGAAAAAGTAAGCGCCATTGCAAAACGTGCTTACGAAGTTTTAAAAATGAAAGGATTCTCAAGAAGTGAATTCATCATTGTCGATGGAGAACCACACATGCTCGAAATGAATACCATTCCAGGATTAACCACTGAGAGTTTAATTCCGCAACAAGCCAAGGCAGCAGGAATTTCTTTAGAAGATTTGTTTACTAATGCTATAGAATTGGCTTTAACTAAATAAAGTATAATTTCGTTAACTTTGTGAAAATAAATAAAAATCAGTATAAATCTGCGTTTGAAAATTCGTTTCATCCGCGTTTCATTTTGATAAAATAATAATGAAAAAAGCAATATTCCCAGGTTCCTTTGACCCCATCACTCTAGGGCATTATGACATTATCAAAAGAAGTATTCCTTTGTTTGATGAAATCATTGTTGCTATTGGTGTTAATGCCGAAAAAAAATACATGTTCTCTTTAGATGACAGAACTCGTTTTATAGAAGAAGCTTTCGCCGATGAACCAAAAGTGAGTGTGGTTACTTATGAAGGTTTAACTATTGATTTGTGCAAAAAACTTAAAGCCGATTTCATCCTTCGTGGACTTCGTAATCCTGCTGATTTTGAATTCGAAAAAGCCATTGCACACACTAACAGACGTTTATCTAAAATTGAAACGGTGTTTTTATTAACGGCTGCAAATACTTCTTATATCAGTTCAAGTATTGTTCGAGATGTTATTAGAAATGGAGGTCAATATGAAATGTTGGTTCCTGATGCTGTTAGAGTAAAAAACAAAAAGTAGAATTTAATATTAATAATACAAATATTAAAAAAATAAAAACCCTCTAAAATGAGTATAGAAAGAGAATTAGACAAACGAAGTGGAGGAAAATGTGAACTTTCTGGACTTACTAACGATTTAAAAGCATATCAAGTTTTACCAAAACGAAAAGGAGGAATTGATGAAACTATTTTAATAAATACAACTTTCATCGACCAAATCGAAAATCCTGAAAAAATGGACACAAACCTTTGGCGATGCCTAAATGATAGCATGTGGAGCGAACATTTGCCTGTGCAGGTTGTTTCATGGCGAATGTTGAGTCGTTTAAGCAATCATGAATTACTAGACCAAATGTATTTAGACGAGGACACTTTAGCTTGGGCACAAGCAACTGGTGAAGGCGAAGCAGATGAAAATAAAATCATTCATCGCGATAGTAACGGAGTCCTTTTAGAACATGGTGATTCAGTCGTTTTAATCAAAGATTTAAAAGTAAAAGGTTCCAGCATGGTTGCCAAGCAAGGCACTGCTGTTCGTAACATTAGACTAGACCACGAAAATGCGGACTACATTGAAGGAAAAGTCGATGGGCAGTTGATTGTGATTATTACACAGTATGTGAAGAAGATATAGTTGGCAGTGGTCAGTGATCAGTTGGCAGTTTTCAGTTTGGAGTAATCAGTAAGCAGATGTTAGCTAGTGGTCAGTAAGGGTGTTCACTATTTCTTATAAATTAAAAATCAGTAGTTTTAATCCTTTTTACAGCTACTGATTTTTTTTACTTTTTAAGTCAACTTCTCATAAAATTGTATGAAGTTGCCTGCTGGTCACTAACCACTGCCTACTCCCTACTCCTCTACTTTCTTAATCACTTTCCGAGCCACTTCAATTTTAAACTTCTTGCCTTTCATTTTTTCGTCTCGAATGTTTTGAAGTAGGTCTTTCACTTTATTGTATTTAACAGCGGCAAACGAAATAAAATCTTTTACTTCAATTAAACCTAAATCGCCTTTTTCTAGTTTTCCTTTTTGAGAAAAGAAACCTACGATATCTATTTTATTCAACTTATTTTTCTTTCCGCCACTAATATATACCGTTTGAAAATCAGGAGGTTTTGGTAATGCATTTGTACTTTCTACTTTTAAAACTTCCATGTTATAATCAATATAGTCTAATTTCTTTTCGCTTTCATGTGCAATGATATAGGCTGTTCCTGAGGCTAACATTCTAGCAGTACGACCGTTTCTATGGGTGAATTCGTCTTCTTTTGATGGCAAATGATAATGAATGACGTGCTTCATTTCTGGAATATCCAATCCTCTGGCTGCTAAATCGGTGGTGACCAAATAACTAACGCTTCCGTTTCTGAACTGAATTAATGCTCGTTCACGTTCGTCTTGATCCATACCGCCATGGTAGTAGGTAGCATAAATTCCTTTTTCGTTCAGGGTATCGCTTATGCGCTCAGCGGCATCACGATGGTTGCAAAATATTAGAGCCGATTGCGATTTTAAAGAACAAATCAGGTGAAACAAGCTTCCTATTTTATCCTTTTCCTTAGAAACGACCATTTTCATCGATAGCGTATTGCTTTCTTGATGTTCTGGAATAAAATCTAAAATGGTAGGATTGACTACTCTTGTATACTTCGGAATTTCAATATCAGAAGTTGCCGATACCAAAACCCGTTTGTTCAGTTTGCTTAATTTCCCGATGATGAATGACATTTGCTCATGAAAACCCAATTGTAAGGATTTATCAAACTCATCTAAAATTAGGGTTTGTATTTTATCTGTTCTAAAAGTTCCTCTATCAATATGGTCAGCGATTCGTCCTGGAGTTCCTATTAAAACGGCTGGTGGATTGCTTAAGTTTTTAATTTCAGTATCAATAGAATGGCCACCGTAACAGACATTTACCTTGTATGCTGTTCCCATCTTTTTCCAAACTTGCTCTATTTGCAAACCTAACTCCCGTGAGGGTACTAAGATTAAACACTGCACCGAAAGGATTTCAGGTTGCAACATTTCAAAAATGGGCAATAAAAAAGCCAATGTTTTCCCTGAGCCTGTTGGTGACAAGAGCAATACATTGTTATCATTTAGAATGGTTTCGTGAGCGGCAACCTGCATGTCATTCAGACTTTTGATGCCTAAATTGAGCAATATGTTATTGGAAGGGGGTTTCTGATTCATTTTGCAAAGGTAGGGAAAAGTGTTCAGTTGGCAGTGTTCAATGTTCAGTGGGTAGTGGGCAGTATAGGGAAAGATTCTTGGTTTTGAGGTTACGGGATTATTACTAGCAAACGTAATAGGGTTTAGTTTTAGGTTGATTGAAATGGTGGTTTACTTGGTTATTTAATACTTATAAGTTACTATATAGTTACTATATAGTAACTATATACTTATTATATACTTACTTTAAAATTCTATTATTTTGACCCGTCCTATGACCCGTCCTAAAATAACTATACAGGTTAATAAATAAATCCTACTATAGTTATACAAATATAATTCTTAATCCTAAAGT